>NZ_JBAIYW010000130.1:0-6751 GCF_036763055.1 Desulfovibrio sp. 1214_IL3152
GCCGGAGCCGTGCTGCCCGATGTGCTGGACCAGCGCATGGCGGGCCTGGCCCCCACCAGGCGGGGAAGGCAGAAAATATTCAATGCCGTACACCGGGGAACCACCCACTGGTTCGGCTGGTGGCTGGCCCTGTGCGCGGCTGCCTTTGTTTTGCCTGCTGCGGAACTCGGCCCCATTGGGCGTGATGTGCTTCTGGGACTGGGCTTTGGCGGTTTGAGTCATGTGGTTTTGGACATGCTGACGCCTTCCGGGGTTCCGCTGACGCCGTTTTCGCGCAAGAACAAGGTTTCGCTCAAGCTCTGCTCCACAGGCAGTCTTGGCGAATATTGCTTTCTGGCCTGTGTGGTGGGGCTGACGTGGTGGTTTTATGGTGAAGACCTGCTGCGCATGACACGCCACCTCGCACGCACGAAAATTTTGTAGACGCTGTCTGACAGTTTTGCCCGCCGGATATCCGGACGCGGCGGACGCCCGGCCCTGCCGTGAGCGTTCGCCGCGTTTTTTGTTGTATACGCATAGCAGAGGATAGCATGAAAGATATTTTGACCTACCGTGCGCAGGCACGCTCAGCTATGTTGTGTTTTTTTAAGCACAGCAGTAGCATAATTCTCATGCGAGGTTATATGGAGGGGTCTGACTTACGTAACTAGCAAAATTATTTGCTTTCTGTAAGGGCTTACGCATAATTTTGCGTCAAGATCGATCAGGAGTAGCAGTTATGTTTGAATCGGACATCAAAAAAATGCTGGCTTCCGTAGATGTGAAGATTGACGGGTCCCGTCCGTGGGATATTCAGGTTCATAACAATCAACTTTACAGCCGTGTTCTGCGTTTCGCCAATCTGGGGCTGGGCGAGGCATATATGGAAGGCTGGTGGGACTGCAAGGCCCTTGATCAGTTTTTTTATCGGATTTTGCGGGGCGGTCTGGAAAAGCGTTTTCGCTTTGCCCTGCCTGTGCTGCTGGAGGTTATTGCCTACTCATTTCGCAATCTGCAAAGTCCGGAACGGGCACGCATGGTGGCTGTGCACCATTATGACTTCGGCAATGAAGTTTTTGAGGCCATGCTTGACCCGGCCATGCAGTATAGTTGCGGCTACTGGGAAAACGCTGCAAACCTGGAAGAAGCGCAGCGGCAGAAGATGGACATGATTTGCCGCAAGCTACGCTTGCAGCCGGGCATGAGTGTTTTGGACATAGGCTGCGGCTGGGGCGGGCTTGGGCGCTACATGGCGCGGGAATACGGCGTGCGGGTCACCGGTGTGACGGTTTCCAAAGCTCAGGCAAGCTACGCGCGGGAGCACGGCCGGGGGGTGGATGCCCGCTGGCTGCTGCAGGATTATCGCACCCTTTCCGGCACGTATGACCGCATTGTTTCTGTGGGGATGTTCGAACATGTGGGGCGCAAGAACTATGCGGTCTATATGGATACCGTCCGCCGTCTTCTGGCAGAGGATGGTCTTTTTTTGCTGCACACCATAGGCGGAAACAAGGCGCGTCGTTGCGTCGACCCCTGGATTGAAAAATACATTTTCAAAAACGGCATGCTGCCCAGCATCCACCTGGTTGGGAAATGTGCTGAAGGCCGTATGGTGATGGAGGACTGGGAAAATTTTGGCGCGGACTATGACAGAACCCTCATGTGCTGGGCCGAAAATTTCATCCGTGGCAGGGAGGAGGGCAAGTTCCGGTGCAGCGAAGCGCAGAGCCGCATGTTTTTGTATTATCTGTCAAGTTGCGCCGGGGCCTTTCGCGCCCGTGATCTCCAGCTATGGCAGATCGTCTTTTCGCCAAAAGGCGTTGAGGGAGGATACAAGCGTCCGCAACTCTGATCTTTGACACGCCATGTACGCTCTTGCCTTGCAGCAGGCATGGCGTTATGGCTTCTGCTGCACGCCGTAGCGCATCTTGCCGGATACGGCGCCGTTCCACCATTCAGGGAGAGCGCCGTGGACCGCATCCTTCTTTTCAAGCTCACGCTGACGCCTCTGCTCGTGCTTATCTGCATGCTCATCACCCGGCGCTGGGGAGCCTTTGCCGGGGGCGTGGCCGCCGGGCTGCCGGTGGTGTCCGGCCCCCTTTCTTTTTTTCTTACCCTTGAACAGGGAACGGCCTTTTCCGCTCAGGCAGCCTACAATACCTTGCTCGGCATCGATGCCAACGGTCTGGCCGCTGTGGCCTATCCCTGGTTGGCCGTACTGGGCGTACCCTGGTATGCGGCCATTGCGCTTTCACTGGGCATATACTTTCTGGGCGGCTGGTTTGTGCAGTTGCTGCCGCACTGGCCCCTGGGCGCGGTGGGCTTTTCTTTGCTGTCCCCTCTGCTTGTGCTTCTGTGCCTGCCCCGGCAGGCAGGCCGCGACGTGCCGCAGCCACAGCCGCACCAGTGGCTCATGCTTGTGCAGATGGCTTTCGGATCGCTGCTGGTCTATGCGGTTACAGAGACGGCGCACTGCCTTGGGGCGGGCTGGAGCGGCATTCTCATGTTTTTCCCTGTCATGATCTGTGCGATGGTTCCTTTCATTCATGCCACCCAGGGCCCCTGGACCGTGGTGCGGGTGTATCGCGGGCTTATGGCGGGCTGGTTCGGCTGCATCGCGTTTTTCGCCATTGTCATGCCCCTTGTGGAAATTACGCCCCTATGGCTCTGTTACGCTCTGGCCGTGGGTGCGGCGCTGGGGACCAGCGCCGTAGTGAGCGCTGTGCAAAGACGGAGAGCCGGAGGAGCGGCGTCCTGACGGCCGGTTGATGGGTGCGCGCGCCCATTGTTGGGGTGCTACAGGGCTGAAATGCTTGCAGGGATCGGAGGGCAAGGTTTTGTGGTGAAAGCGCAGGCGGGGTTTACTCGCCGCAAGCGTCGGTTGTATGAAATTCAAGAAGATATGTTTGCAAGGCGAACCGGGCTCCAGGAAGTGATGTTTGAAATGCGCTCCCTGTTTTCATTTGGTCCGCCTGCGCGGCGGGCGGCAAGGCGGGGCCGGTTATGGGGCTTCGCCCCCTTCTCGGCCCCCCTTGCATCCCCCCCGAAGCACCCCCTTCAGGTTTTCAATTATCGTGCGTTTGCGAGGGCTGCGCGTCTTTTGCTTCGGGAGCTTCCCTCCCTCCGGTCGGGTGATCTCCCTGCGCGCCGCGCAATGCCATCAACGAAATGCTTTTTTTGCTGGCCCGAGCTGATGGACTGCGAAAATTTATTGTCCCTGCGTTGCGTCACGCTGGATTGCGTTACCCTGTAGTGCATGGCCTTTCGGTGCAGGGGCAAGGACGGCTTCAAGGGCCTCCGCGGCGGTTTTTTATGCTGTCGGGCGTGTCTTGGAGCAAGTTCTCCTTGAAACTGCCCTTGCGGCTGCGTAGCGCGGTTTATCTGTGCGGTAGACGTGGAAGCGGGCGTCCCGGAAGCAATGGGAATGGATATTCTCAGTGCGAAAATGCTCTACGTTTTGAAAAGGTATATATTCAAAGCTGATCTGCCCTGAAAAATAAAAGGCGCGCACCGTGGTGCGCGCCTTCTGCGTGTTTCAGGGGTATCCGGCAGGGATTAGAGCAATTTCACTTTGAAATTGCTCTGGCGGCTGCGTGAGCAGTCGCCCGCCGCAAAGATGCAAGCGCAATTTACTTGCGCGGTTAAGCATCGAAGCGAGCGTGACTTAAACTTTGAGAATGTACATTCTCAAAGTTAATCTGCTCTAGCCGAAGAACGCCTTGAGGTCGTCCTGCGGGGTGGTGATGCCGCCAATCTTGAACTGTTCCACCAGCACCTTGGCTACGTTGGGCGAAAGGAAGGCAGGCAGCGTCGGTCCGAGGTGGATGTTTTTCACGCCGAGGCTCAGCAGGGCCAGAAGCACGATAACTGCCTTCTGCTCATACCAGGCGATATTGTACACAATGGGCAGGTCGTTGACGTCCTCAAGGCCGAAAACTTCCTTGAGTTTGAGGGCGATGACCGCCAGGGAATAGGAGTCGTTGCACTGCCCGGCGTCCAGCACGCGCGGGATGCCGCCGATGTCGCCCAGGTTGAGCTTGTTGTAACGGTACTTGGCGCAACCGGCGGTAAGAATGACCGTGTCCTTGGGCAGCCCTTCGGCAAAATCGGTGTAGTAGGTGCGGGACTTGGCGCGACCGTCGCAGCCGGCCATGACCACAAACTTTTTGATGGCGCCGGACTTCACCGCGTCCACAACCTTGTCGGCCAGGGCCAGCACCTGATTGTGCGCGAAGCCGCCGATGATTTCGCCGGATTCGATTTCCGTCGGCGCGGGACAGGTTTTGGCATGGGCGATGATGGCGCTGAAGTCCTTGTGCTCGCCGATTTCACCGGGGATATGCTTGCAGCCCGTAAAGCCCACGATGCCGGTGGTGTACACGCGGTCCTTGTAGCTGTCTTTGGGCGGCACAAGGCAGTTGGTGGTCAGCAGCACGGGGCCGTTAAAGCTTTCAAATTCTTCTTTCTGCTTCCACCAGGCATTGCCGTAGTTGCCCTTGAAATGCGCATATTTCTTGAAGGCGGGGTAGTAATGGGCGGGCAGCATTTCAGAGTGGGTGTACACGTCAACGCCCGTGCCTTCGGTCTGCTTGAGCAGCATTTCAAGGTCGCGCAGGTCATGCCCGGAAATGAGGATGCCGGGGTTGCTGCCCACGCCGATGTTTACCTTGGTGATTTCGGGGTGACCATACGTGCCGGTATTGGCCGCGTCCAGCAGGGCCATGGCCGAGACGCCGAACTTGCCCGTTTCAAGGGTAAGGGCCACAAGGTCGGCCACGCTCAGGCTGTCGTCCAGGGTCTTGGCAAGGGCTTCCTGCATGAAGGCGTCAAGGCTGCTTTCATGCTTGCCGAGCACGTCCGCATGCTTGGCGTAGGCCGCCATGCCCTTGAGGCCAAAGGTGATGAGCCAGCGCAGGGAGCGCACATCATCGTCGGTGGTCGCCATGACGCCCACGGTTCCGGCCTTGGCCAGCATGGCGGACTTTTCCGTGGCTTCCCACAGGGCGGCGTCGCTGAGACCGCTTTTGTCGGTAAGGGACGCGGCCAGTTCTTTTTTGGCGGCACAGGTCATGCGCACGCGCTCGGTGAGGATGTCGTCGTCAAAGTTGGCATTGGTGATGGTGGCAAACAGGTTGCCGGCAACCAGACGGTCGATCCTGTGGTCAACAGCCTTGCCTTCGGCGCGCAGGCGCGTGGCGATCTGGCCGAGGCCCTTGGTCACATAGATCAGCGCGTCCTGAAGGGCGGCAGTTTCAGGCTTTTTGCCGCACACGCCAACCTGGGTGCAGCCTTTGTTGCCCACGGTTTCCTGGCACTGGTAGCAGAACATGGCATTACTCATGGTTTCTTGTCCTTGTATGGCTCCGTTGCGGCGGAGGCTTGGGTGAAGCCCGCAGCGGGCGGGCATCGTGGATGAAAACTGTTTGCGCGGGCGGAAATCTTCAGGTCCGCATTGCGCCGATGTGGCAGGCTCAGCGTGCTTCCGGCGGAAAAACGACAACCAGCAATATTTTTAAGCGTTCCACAGCATTGATGGAATGGGGCTGCCCGGCGGGCATGATGATGGAATCCCCGGGTTTGAGAGGAACCGGCTGCCCGCTTATGGTCACCTGTCCCTGTCCCTCAAGGGCCAGAACAAAGGCATCGCCTGCGGAGGTGTGCGTATTGATCTCTTGGCCCTTGTCAAAGGCGAAAAGGGTTATGCTCACGGCATTGCTCTGAACAAGCGTCTTGCTGGTCACCTGCCCCGGCTGGCAGTATACCTGCGCGGCCAGGGGCAGCGCGGCGGCGTACTCGAGATTCTTGAGCAGGCGTTGCATGGTTCCCTCCTTGCTTTTGATGTTTCCTGTATACCAAGGGGGGGAGTCGGCGTCCGTAACAATTGTTACGGAACAGAATAATCGTAAAATTCTTTCAGGCGGTCGGGATGAGGCAGGGTGATATGTTTTCCGTTGATGTTCAGCAGCCCTTCATCGCGCATGGCTGCCAGCTCACGGGAAAGCGAGGGCCGTGTGACGCCCAGAAAGTCGGCCATCTGTTCACGGTTCATAAGCAGATTCAGTGAACCGTCGGGCTTACGGTGCTCAAGCAGCAAAGAGGCGATCTTGCGGCGCAGGCTGCCGGATGAAAGCAGCGATACGCGGCGTGTGAGAAAAAAAGCCTTGCGGGCAAATACTGAAAGCATGTTGCGTATGATCTGCGCATGCATGCTGCAGCGCTTTTCGCAGGTAGAATAGAAAAATTTTGCGGGTATGGCCAGCACGCGTACGGGGCTTTCTGCCTGCACGCTGCAGCCGTAACTGGACTGGTCAAGAAAAACATATACTTCGCCAAACAGATCGCCAGGATGGTCAATGCGCGCCATGATGGCTCGCCTGCCGTCGGCGCTGTCACGTCCGACGGAAACAGATCCTTCCAGCAGGACAAAGAGCCGGGTGGGGGCGTCTGTTTCGCAAAAAACCATGCTCCCCTTGCCGTATTTTTCTTCCACCGCGCCGCTGCACCCCAGGCAAAGCCTTGCTTCATCCGCGCTCATGTGGGCGAAAAGATCGCAGTTTTTCAGGGCCTGATCCATGCGTTTTTCCGGCGTCAGAGGTGGAGAAGCCGCCGGAACATGCGCCGGGCGGCAGGGCCGTCCCGAACACTATACATAAAAACGGCAGCAATGCCCATAGGGAGCAGTTGACTGAACAGGGCAGCTTTGCGCAGGCCCACGGATTGTGCGCCCCGGCTGCGGCGCCTGCCTGCGAGGGCGGCGACTGCTCTGCGGTCT
>NZ_JBAIYW010000021.1:0-6746 GCF_036763055.1 Desulfovibrio sp. 1214_IL3152
CAAGGCGCGATTACCGTCACCGCCAGCGACGGCGAGGCCCTGCTGGCCGCTGACGGCAGCAATGAAGTGACCGGCAGGAATGTGGACATCTCCGGCTCCACCTCAGGCCTCAACGCCAGCGGCGTGGGCAGCAATACCGTCACGGGTACAGGCGGCAGCATCACCATCAAGGGCGATTCCTCCGCCGTTTTCGCAGGCAATAACACCGGCAATACCAGCAGTGACGTGCATGTGGGCAACAAGATTATCGGCGAAGGCGACACCGCCATCACCATCGAAGGCGGCACGACCGGCATGAACGCAACAGGCGGGGGCCGCAACGAAGTGTCCGGCACGGGCAGCAACGTCGTCACCGTCACGGGCGGGTTAGACGGCATGTCCGCTGACGGCGCTCTTTCCGCCAACAGCATCGTGGCTGATGAAGGCACGGTAGACGTCTCAGGACAATACGCCGTGTCTGCCACCAGCGGCGGGGCCAACTATATTATCGGCAAGGATATCAATATTGCCGGAGCCAGGCAGGAAGCGTCCCCCACTGGCCCGCCGACGGAAGGAGCAGGGATGTTTGTGTCCAATGGTGGCGACAACCAGATTACTGCGACCGATGGCGGCACCGTACATATCTCGGGGTCCCGGGGTATGGATGTTACAGGGCACGGTACCAATGACGTCTCCATTGACGGACACGGCAGCATAAACGTTGCAGGTGAGCTTTACGGCATGCAGGCCAACGGAGCCAGCAGCGCCAACAGCATCAGCCTTGATTCCGGCAGTGTGAGCGTAGCGGCCAATTATGCGGCGGATATAACCAATTATGCTACGGCCATGTCTGCCCTGAACGGCGGTCATAACGAAATCAACAGCGACGGTTCGGTGATAGTGTCCATCACCGCCACGGCAGCAGCGGCTGGTAACGCCATCGCCATGTGGGCCAAGGGCGGCGGTTCGCTGAACATCATCAACGGCGGCCAGGGCAGCAGCGTGAATATCACCGCGCAGGGCAGTCAGGACGGTCAGAACATGGCCCTTAGCGCCAATGACGGCGGCAGGAATGAAATTTCCCTGGGCGCCGGCAGTCAGGTGACAATTCAGGGCAGTGTCAGCACCGACGGCAATGCGGCCAGTGAAAACAAGATTGTTGTTTTCGGTTCCGGCAATACAGTGACTGTATCTGGCAGCGTTGCGCAGGGCAGCCTCAACATCGTGGCCGATGCCGACAATACCTTTACCCTGGTTCTTCAGGCGAGCAGCATTGGCGAATTTGCCAGCCGTTACGCCGATTGGCTCAACGGCCTGACCGACCTTGATTTCTTCGCAGGACTGACTTCGATCCAGTTCCAGTTGGACGGCGAGTGGTCCGGTGCGGACGAAGCCGCCCTGCGGGACGCCCTTTCCGGCTTTCTGGACAAGGTGGATGGCGACAAGGTGTCTTTCACCGGCAGCCATGACGCACAGCCAGAATCGTATGCCGCCGCATTTGAAGATGCCCAGCCCGGCCACGACGGCCCCGGCGCTCATGACGCCAGTGATGATTATGATCCGCTGAACCATGATGTTGACGTCAGCGCGTACCCCACACTGCTCTTTTCCAGCGATGGCAGCGACATCCTCGAAGGCGACGCCCACCTGTACGATGATTCAATGCTTGCCAACTACCACGAAACCGGCCTGTCGGAAGCCGCCCCGGCCGCGGCTTCGGGCAGCCAGCAGGACGACAGCGCTTCCGGGCAGCCCCTTGCCGGAATGGACGACATGTTGCGCGAAGGCGATGACAGCCTGGACAGCGTGCTTCAGCCCGGCCCCGCGGCAGGCGGACACACTGACGGGCATGAGGTTGAAGCCATCGGCATCATTGACCTGACCAACAAGGATGCCCTGAAGAACATCTCCCTGCCCACAGCCTCTGAGGCGCAGCCGCAGGCTTCATACAACGGGGATCACGGCCCCAGAGCTGCCGAGCCGGAAATGCCCGTTGGGGATGTATCGGGCGAGGTGGCCCGGCAAATGGTGGAAAACTGCTAAACCCAGCGGCTGCGCACAGCCCGAACCAGAGAGAACCCGGCGCGCAACGCGCGCCGGGTTCTCTCTTTTCTGCCGAAAATGTGATTTTTGGCAGAATCCACGCCATGTTGTGGCGCGCCGCACTTTCGTGCAGCGTTAGACAGTGTCGTCACGAGCGCCTTTTCCGGTATCTCTGCGTCGAATTTCGCCTTTTATTCCGGTTGAGTGCCATAAGAGTACGCTCCCTGCATAAAAGGTTCGCTCTCCTTGATATACCAAGGAAATTCATCTCGTGATGGCACTCTACATCTAGGGCATTTACACTTTTTCAAAGTTAACACGCCCTAGGCAAAGCCGAAATTCATGAGCGTATGCCGGGCCATGACATATTTTGAAAGCGACAACTGCGTAAACTGCATGCCCGAAAGCAGACCCTCCACCACAGCAGGCAGAAAACTGTCGTATTTAAGCTCCAGAATGGTCAGGCCGTCCGTGCAGACGGGAACCGACACTGCGGAACCCGGCGTGGAAGCCCGCAAACCGGAATCAAAAGTAATCCTCACGTTGCCCGGCACATAGCTGAAGGCTTCCCGCTCGTAGATGACGGTCACCACCGGGCGCAGGCGATTGGCGCAGTGCAGGCGGTAAAACGCCTCCCACACTTCGTCGTTTTGTGCGGCGGCAACGCTCATGTCTCCGGCGCAAAGCCTGTGATACTGGTCTGCTGATACCTTGGCGTGCAGTTTCAGTCCCAGTTCGCCCTCTTTGTGCTTGCGCTCCAGGTGTATGGGGTCAAGCTGATTATTGTACCAGCGCATGCGCCATTTGTCGCGCGTGAAGACGCCACTTTGTTTTTCATGCAGGGCAGTGTCATAGATGTCGTCAAAGTACAGGCTGCTGATAAGGTATTTCCCGTTGGAATGTCTGTCGCGCTGGAGCAGGCACGACACGCGCTGGCGCAAAATGGCAGTATTATCCGGCGACAGGTAATATTTTCGTTCGTATCTGAATTGTTTTTTCCGCATATTTGCGACCCCGCAAAAGAAAGTACCCTTAGAAAGTACCCTTGATGATACTGCTCGAAAAGCCAATGAATTGGCGTTCAGCTTGGCGTAATATGTTGACCTGAAAACGCAATAACTATAGAATATTTTTTTATGCAAGCATAGTCCGTGCTCGTGCCTTGTGCGCAGTGCCTTTTTTACACGCGGCGTACAGCTGGCTGCGCAGCGGACATGCCCCCCCATTGCAGGAAAACACGCGGAAGTATGCGAACGACCATAGTATGCCTGTTTCTGGCTGTAGCGCTGGCATGCGTTGCGGCATCCCTTCTTTTGCCTTCAGGGCTTTCAGGCTTGTCTGCGCCTTCCGGCAGGGAAAGCCTGCGCGAAATCGTTGGCTACACGATACAGCAGGAAAAGGAAAGGATCGAAAGGCCCGTCTTTGATCCCTCCGTCCATTTCCATACGGAATCAGTGCGTGTGAAACTTGCCTGCGGACGGCCTGATGCGCAAATATTCTATACTGTGGACGGCTCCACACCCACCAGGAACAGCACCGCATATACAGGCCCCCTTCATCTCGTTCCCGAACACGGCAGAACCTGCATTGTCGTCAAGGCCTTGGCGGTGGTTGACGGGCAGGAAAGCGCTGTCAGCACGCATAGCTACTTTATTGAGCCGGGCGTTCGTTCGCGTTACGGTTCCTACATTTTTTCCCTGTCTACACAAGATGACAATCTGTACGGGCATGAGACCGGCATCCTTGTGCCGGGCAGGCTGCGGGCTGAATCCGTGCAGAGGCATCCTGAAAAGGACGAAAACGCCCACGACGCCAACTATAAAGGCCGGGGCCGTGCCTGGGAGCGGCCGGTGGATGTGGAAGTTTTTAATCCGGATGGCGTCCGCCTGCTGTCGCAAAAAGCCGGATTGCGTGTTTTCGGCGGTGTGTCGCGGCATTATCCGCAAAAATCACTGCGCCTTACGGCCCGCAAGACCTATGATCCGGCGGCGGGAAAATTCAAGTATCCCTTTTTTGCCGAGCTGGCCCATGAAGATGCCGCCTTTCCTGTGCTTTCCTATGATGCCCTGACGTTGAGCAGTGGAGGGCAGGATCTTTATGATGCGCAGATCCGTACACCTCTGATCGCACGTATTGCCGCCCGGGCCGGATACCCGTGGGTGTCACCAGTGCATTCCGCCGCCGTGTACCTCAATGGCGGCTATTACGGTCATTCTTATCTGACAGTGAGAATGGATGACAGCCTGCTCGAGAGTTTTTTCAATCGTCCTCGCGAAGATTTTGCCACATTTAATGGCGGCGTGAAGAGGCTGCGCTCTTCGCCAAAATACCCGGAACTTTTGAACTGGCGCATGATCAAGGGCTTCAGGGCGTTAACAAGGCGTTGCGAAGTCGAGCCGATGAGTGAAAACCTCTATGCTGCCATTGCAAAGCAGATAGATGTTGATGATTTGCTATTATATTATGCCATCGAAGCCTATATAGACAACAGGGAATGGCTGCACGACGACCAGAACAATATTAAAGTGTGGCGCTATGTGGGGGATGACAGAGTTCAAGGATGCGGGCTTGATGGCCGCTGGCGCTATGTGCTGTATGATATGGATGTTTCTGCCATGAGCCCCTGGGGTGGTGCAACACCCCCTTCCAATCCCACTCTGGAGCGCGCGCTGGCGGCAAGCCCTGTCTTTGCCTCTCTGCTGGAGCGCCCGGAATCGGCAGCACAGTTTGCCAATAATATTTGTGATATGGCTTTTGTTCACTACGCTGAAGGCAATGTGCGGCAGGTCATGCAGGAACTGAACGGCATAAGCCTTGGTGAAGTTGAGCATGCGGCGCGCCACGGCGTGTATAATCCGCCCGGCCTGCAAGAAACCATTGCCAGGGGCCGTGAAAATATTCTTACGTTTTTCCGGGAACGCCCGGAACATGCGCTCAATGAACTGCGCCGCATTCTGGGCTATACCGACCTTTACCATGTAACGGTGGAGGGTTCGGCCCGCCTGAACACCATCAGCCGTCCCGATCCTGAAGGATGGTATTTCGTTGAAAATTCCGTTGAGGTTGCCGCTGTTCTGCCGCCGGACAAGGCCGTGCGGCATTGGGAAGTGAACGGGCAGATCAGACAGGGGAGCAGGATCACGCTTTCCGGGCGCGACGCGGCGGAGGGGCAGGTGCGGGTCAAGCTCGTGACGGAAGATTGCCCACCGCCTCTGGTGCTTGAAAATGCCTATGACCACGGTCATGTCTGCGGTTTTTCAGTGCGCAATACCACAGGCAGCCCGTTTGAAGCGCAGGGCCTGTACCTGAGCGACAGGCTGGGCAAACCCCAGAAGTATGAGTTGTCCGGCGTGGTTTTTAATCCGGGTGAAGCGGTTCCTTTTGTGGGCAAGGGCGCGCGGCATATCTCCGCCCTGAAGAAAATGCAGGTAAATTTCAAGCCCGTGCAGGGTGAAACCATTTATCTGCGCAACAGGGACGGGCAGATCTTGTCCTCTATTACTGTGGAATAACCTTTACCATGTTCTGCATGATGCCGGTGATGTATGACTGAAGAGCTTCGCAAGGTCCTGCTTCTGTTTTCGCAGCAGGAAACGCTGACCATGTTTTCTCTGGCTGTGACAATGGCTGTTGCCCTTGGTTGCGGGCTTGCCATCTATCTGCTGTACCGCTTTTTTTATCGCGGCATTGTATATAATGAAAATTTCGGCGTTCTCATCCTTATTGTCAGCGGCATAACCGCCTTTATCATCATCACCATCGGCACGAACTTTGTTCTGTCGCTGGGTATGGTCGGGGCGCTGTCCATTGTGCGTTTTCGCGCTCCCATCAAAGACCCGCTGGATGTGGGCTTTCTGTACTGGAGCATCGCCGCAGGACTTACCGCCGGGGCAAGGCTCTATATGGTCGCCATTTTCGGTACGGCGGTCATCGGCCTTGTGTACATTGCCATGACTTTTGTTCACAGGGATTCACGGACATTTCTGCTCATCCTGCGCTATGCCCCCGAGGCTGAGGAGCGGGTGAGCGTCCTGTTGCAAAAAATGAAGTGCAAGCTGAAAAACAAGAGCGTTTCGCGAGGAGCCACGGAGCTGACCCTTGAGGTCAAGGTCAGGAAGGGCCGTATAGAATTTATGGATGCGTTTACCGCGGCGGACTTTGTGGACAGCGCCACCCTGGTGGAATATAACGGAACCTATTCGTAAAACAATTTTTTGTGCGGGCAGTGCGTTTGGCGGCGTAATCCGCGGTATTGAAAATATGGCTCAGGGGCATAAAATTCTCCACACTCGTGGAGGGTTTTATGCCCCTTTTTGTGGCGGGCAGCTACTGTCACCGTATGATTTTTTGGCCCAGTGGAGCGTGTTTTCCATGCTACTTTGCATGGATGCATGGTTTGTGCTCATGATTGAGACAACAAATGCGGTATTGTGCATTGCTCATGCCCTGTCAGCACGTCAATGCGCTGCGAAGCTGTGCCGATGTTGAACCGCAGATGCTTTCTTGCCGTCAGATGAATGGGCGTTGTCCGCCTTGTTGCGGCACTATGCGGTCCTTTGCTTTTGCGGAAAAAAGCGGGCATAAAAAAGCAGTAATCCATACTGATAATACAAGGCACAGGCTAGGTTATGAAGCGTTCACGACGTATGTTTCTTATGGGGGCCGGGGCTGCGGGCCTGTCGGCCGTGGCGGGCGGCAGTGATGCACTGGCTGCCGCAAATGAC
>NZ_JBAIYW010000022.1:0-6597 GCF_036763055.1 Desulfovibrio sp. 1214_IL3152
CATCCAGCCGCAGGAGCTGCGGCCCCATGCCAGCGACCGGCCGTGCCGCAGGCAAGCAAAAGGACAGGTCAATGTTGGAGCATCCCGAACTACGCTATGTCACTGACGCCAAAGGCAATGTGGAAGCTGTTCAGCTTTCTTACAAGCTTTGGCAACAAATCGAGCCAAAGATTCGCAGCCACATAAAATGCCGGCCGGCTGACGAGCCTCTTGTTCAGGCAGAAGCGCCCCTTAAAGGCTTTGACCAGCTTTTGCAGTACTGGGATTTTAAATATCCCTATGCGCCCGACGTGGCCTGTCCCCATTGTGGCGCAAAAACCGACGATTGGCGCGATGATCCTGCGCAGCCTTTTCTGCTGACCAACGCCAATATCGGGGGGCTGCTTGTTTTTCTGTGCAAATGCTGCGGTACGACAGTGAGAAAAAAACATTTCCGCGATCATGTGGCGGTGGAGCATACCACACCCAGGGCCGACTAGGCCCCTCGCCAGTATTTTTTCAACCAGAGCCCGCAGGCATCATGTCTGCGGGTTCTGCTGTTCCAGGGCGCAGCGTGTTCTTTGCATGGCTGCCTATTGCAGCACGGTGCTCTTTTTTGAGGGCCGCCGAAGCACAACTTCCTTGGACAGTCCAAGGTAGGCGTCCGCCCCTTTGGACTTGATGTCGTAGTGGATGATGGACTTGCCGTGGCTGGGAGCCTCAGAAAGACGTACGTTACGCGGTATGACCGTTTCAAAAAGATGGTCGGGAAAGCAGCGCCGGACCTCATTTTTTACTTCGCGTGTAAGACGATTGCGCGTGTCATACATGGTCAGCACCACGCCCAGCAGCGAGAGTTCGGGGTTCAGCCGTTTTTTTACCTGTTCATAGGTCTGCAGCAGCTTGACGATGCCCTCAAGCGCAAAAAATTCGCACTGCAAGGGAATGAGCAGTTCTCTTGAGGCGCACAGGGCATTGAGCGTGAGCAGCCCCAGCGAAGGGGGGCAGTCAAGGATGATATATTCATAGTCTGTCTGGATGGCCTTGAGGCACTGGTCCAGATAAAATTCACGCGCCATCTTGTCCACCAGTTCCAGCTCAACGGCCACAAGGTTTGTGCTGGCCGGCAGAATGTCCAGAAACGGCGACCGGCTTTTGGCGATATTCTGGCGCACCTGTTCCGGTTCATAAAATGTGTTGTACAGGTCGCCGTGCAGGTTTTCCTGCTGCAGGCCAAGTCCGCTGGTGCTGTTGGCCTGCGGGTCACAGTCAACAAGCAGAACCTTTTTTTCCATAACGGCCAGCGCCGCGGACAGGTTGATGGCCGTGGTGGTTTTGCCCACGCCGCCTTTTTGGTTGGCAATGGAAATAATGCGAGCCATGAAAGCCTCCCCGCCGAAAGGGCAGTGGTGTAAAATTGCCGTCTGCCGGGGGTTTCAGGTCAGACAGGCCGTGAGACGCGCTTGTTTTTTTGAAAGTTTCACATGAAACATTTGTAAAAAACACGTCAGCACATTGTGTAGTTATTAAAAGAGAGAGCGTGTAGCGTCAAGGTGTAAAAAAAAATGAGATGCAAAACTAAAAAAGTTGAAAATTTTATGGCCGGAGCCTTGCCCCCCTAGGCGTTTGCAGGGTAAAATGAAAAAGTTGATGTAAATACTGAACATGATGGTAGGCGTGTATGGGCTTTAAAAAAATCCTTCTGGTTGATGACGAAGAAGAAGTCACCCGCATCCTGGCGAAACGTCTGGGCCGCAGGGGCTACGAATGCGCCACGGCCGCCAACGGGCAACTGGCCCTGAACGCGATGGAAGACACGGCGTATCACGTTGTTATTATGGATGTGAAAATGCCCGTTATGGACGGCATGAGCGCCCTGCAGAAAATTCACAGGCTCTGGCCGTGTACGCAGGTTATTCTTCTTTCCGGCCATGCTGACATGCAGTTGGCCGTACAGGCCATGAGCGAAGGGGCTTTTGGGTATCTGATGAAGCCCGTTGACCTGGATGAACTGCTGTTTAAAATTGAAGATGCCGCAACGCAATGTCGGCTTGAGGCAGAGCAGGGCGACATCAATAAGCCGTCTTGATAGACGCGGACAGGATTCTTTTTATGACTGTATTGAAAAAAAGCGGGGCCTTGGCCCTGTTGGCCTTGATGGTATTTTTAGGCTGGGCAGCCGCTACGGAGCAGCGTGCCCAGGCCGCCACGGTTCAGGTGACGGAAGAAAATCTGCCGCAGATGCTGGAAAAACTCTTTCAGGAACGGCCCGACCTTGTCATGGACGTGCTGCGCAGACACAGCGAGGCCGTGCTTGATACGGCGCAACAGGGGTCAAACCTGCGCCGCCAGCGCAGCCTTGAGGCGCAGTGGAGCCAGGAAATGAAAACGCCCAAGCCTGTCAAGCTGGAGGGGCGCCCCGTACTTGGCTCCAAAAACGCCAAGGTGCGTATTGTGGCCTTTTCTGACTTTACCTGCCATTTCTGCCAGCAGGCTGCGGGTACGGTGAGCGGCATTATGAAAGAATACGGTAAGGATGTGAGCCTGGTATTCAAAAATTTGCCGCTGGACGAAAAAGGCCCGGCCAGCATCGCGTCCAGATATTTTCTTGCTGTGGCCCAGCAGAGCGAAGATAAGGCATGGAAGTTTCATGATGCGCTCTTTGCCGACAGAAACCGCCTGGTAACCGAGGGCGAGCCATTTTTGAAAAAAACCGCCCAGGACCTTGGCGTGGACATGAAGCGCCTTGCCAAAGACGTTCACAGCAAAAAAGTTTCTGACATTATGGAAGAAGACCAGCAGGACGCGCAAAAACTGGGCGTGGAAGGAACACCGTATTTTCTGGTCAACGATCTGGTCATACGCGGCGCGTTGCCGCCCGATCTTTTCAAACGAGCGGTGGATATGGCTAAAAATCAGGCGGACAACAAGTCCGCAAAGTAAAGCCTGGGGCGGCAAGCAGAAAGTCTTGCAGAATGTTCCTGCGGTGCTGCCAACATCTGGCAAGCCTGAAATGTAAAAGCCTCCCACCCAGAATGGGACGGCGCCGCAGACACGATGCAATCCCGGCCGTAAACGAAAAGGCATCCGCTTTTTTAAAAAGCCTCCACTCAGAAATAAGTGGGGGCTTTATTTTGTTTGCGAGCAGATCGCTCATGGCGCTGTTTTGCGGGGACGCGGTGGGGATGTTGCTGCGCGTGCGTGAGGTATTGGAAGATTTGGGCGGCCTGAGCGGGGGGATCCTGTTCTGCGTATGCGCGTGGGACAATTCCTTTGTCTTGCTCAGGCATCACCCAGCCATCGTCCTTGCAGTTTGCGCACGTGACACTTCGCAGAGGCGAGGAGCAGAATTCCTCGGCGCCTGCCGAGGTGAGAGTGCCAAGAGAATATCACTGATGCCGCCGGCAGCACGCGGCGGCAGGAAAAGGAGTCGTGCGGCGAAGGTTGCGCCGAGAACGCATCATTGCGCTTATGACGTGAAAAACACCGATACCACGAAAAAAAGAGCGAGGATGCTCAAGAAGCGGAATTACGGAAGAGCCAGGGGGTATGGAAGAAGCCGGGGCAGGGGAGCGCGCGTCTGGTGATTTGTAAAGTCTTGGCTTACAGGTGCAGGGCTTGCGGCGTCAGCTACGCCTGCCCGGAACCGGAAGCGTTTTTTCCTGCCCTGAGGTTGCTTCAGGGCTTTTGGCAGCAGGAGTATCACTTGTGCCTTTGCTGCGGATTACGCGCCCCATCCATTGCCGCAATTGCTCAAGATCGGCCTGTTGCGTTTTTTCAGAGGAATGGAGCAAAAGACGCAAGGTATCAAGCTCTTGTCGCAAGTCCGTATTTTGCCCGGAAGCATTGGGCGTGGCCTGCCCCGCCTGTGCGGGCAGGCGTTCCATAACGGCGTGCAGCAATTGCGCAATACCTTCAAGGGCAGTGGCTTGCCGTTCCATCAACTGCAAAGCTGCTGAGGGAAAAAAGTCCTGTGCGGGCGGCTGCACGGTCTGAAGCGGGGCATTGCCCGCAACAGCCACGGCATTGCTCGGAAAGCGCGTCAAAAGGGCGTCTTCCACGGCGGCCGCAGTGCGGGATTTTTGCATCTGCTCAAGTATTGCGG
Source organism: Desulfovibrio sp. 1214_IL3152 (assembly GCF_036763055.1). Taxonomy (NCBI): domain Bacteria; kingdom Pseudomonadati; phylum Thermodesulfobacteriota; class Desulfovibrionia; order Desulfovibrionales; family Desulfovibrionaceae; genus Desulfovibrio; species Desulfovibrio sp. 1214_IL3152. The sequence continues at coordinate 4,085 of NZ_JBAIYW010000022.1, forward strand.
CGATAACATCAAGTGTTTCAGGACGGTAGCGCCGTCTTCTGCCTTCCCCGACACTGGGTATAAAGGCGGCAAAGCGCTTGCAGTAATAGCGGGTTGTGGATTCCGGGAGGGAAAAATGGCGGGATATGTCCGCAATGCTCAGCAGGCTTTCACTAATGACAGGTTTGCGTGCCATGTCTCCTCCTGTGCGAAGCGTGAACTTGCATATTGTTGCGTTGTTGACCAGGCTCCAAAGAAGTATGGCTGAAAAAGAGCAGGGAGCGCGGGAGAGATCATAACCGCAACAAAGAAACTACGCTGCGCATTTTCTCACGGATTACGCGAAATCAATAATAATGGCAAGCAAAAGCGGTAAAAAAACGGGTTTCATACAAGGATATTGCGCAATATTGATATTGTGTGAATCAAAGTCCGGCGGCATGTCGATACGCACCGTCCACAAAACGACAGTGCCCAGACTGGAAACGCTCTTTAAAATCATATGAAATAATATGGATTTTGGGCCAACATGGCCCCGCAATCCAAAGCCTTGGCACTGGTATTCCGTAATGTTTCTGAGCACTGCGCGAGCAAATTCCCGTTACGGAAACCTGCGCGCGGGAATCCGGGCATTGGCGCTGAGATTTGAAGAAAAAGTCCGGAATATGCCAGAAAAAAGCGCGTTGGGCATATCAGCACCCAAGCAGCAAATATGCAACGAACGTTGGTTGTCCATTGCGGACAGCGGCCGTCTGCGCATGGGATAAAAGGGGTAAAACGGCAGGTAAGCGCAATATCTGTTGCGGCATTGCGCGAAGCGCTCAGCCTCGGCTTTGCATCGGCAAGGCGGAGGAGGCAGCGCGGTTTTTACGAACCTGCGCAGGGCTGAACCTGGACAGGGGAAGACGGCGACAAACGCTGTGCGCCACTATTATGCATGCCTTGAGTAGTTTAGACTTGAGGCAACAGGCAGTCGCATGGCTTGCCGTGCAGAGGCCGCAGAATGCGACCACCAGGCAGTGGCAGTTTTTGGGGGAGTCTACATCGAGAGCAGATTAATTTTGAAATATGAAGTATTTCAAAGCGTTCATTCAGCAGAAAAATGCGATTTTCGGCTGAATCCTTGCCACGAAATGCGAGAAGGCAGGCTTTTGCCTGCCGTAAGCGAGCATTTCAAGTGTTAAATGCTCTAGAGCAATTTCACTTTGAAATTGCTCTGGCGACGGCGCGAGCAGACGCCCGCCGCGAAGGCGTAAGCGCAATTTATTTGTGCGGTTAAACGCCGAAGCGAGCGTGTTTTAAACTTTGAAAATGTATATTTTCAAAGTTAATCTGCTCTAGGTGTAGAGCATTTACATTTTTTCAAAGTTGAAATGCTCTATCGCACCACGCGCCGCACGGCAATGAGCTTGTTGCGCCAGTAGGGGATTGTCATGCTCTCCATACGTACCTTTTCTCCTCTGCGCGGACTGTGGATAAAGCTGTCGCCCCCGGCGTAGATGCCGGTGTGCAGGCCGCGCGGGCTTGAGCCGGTGCGAAAGACCACAATGTCTCCGGGCCGCGCCTGATCCTTGGGTACGGCATAGCCCGCCCTGGCCTGGTCCACGGTAATGCGGGGAACCTTGTAGCCGTTCTGCTTGTAAACCCACCAGATAAGACCGGAGCAGTCAAAGCCCTTTTGCGGTGACGCACCACCGGAGCGGTATTTTTTCCCCATCTGGCTGTAGGCCGTGCGCACTACCTTGTGGGCGGACTCCGGGGCAGGGCCGGGGTCTGTCGGCCGGTGCAGACCGCACCCGGCAAGCAGAAAAAAGACAAGCATGAGCAGCGCCGCCCACGGCTTTGAGAAGATACGTATGTCAGTCATTCCTTTCATGGCAACCTCATGCACAGAGAGCCTTGCGGGCAGGCGGTTTTCTGTGCAGCCCATGCCTTGTGGGGCAACAGGACAAAATACTTTATAACCCACATTGTTAGGTAAGCATAATGTGTGCCAGCCGTTTTTGGCGCAACAAAAGGAATGTTATTTCAGATAGTAGAAATTGTTTAAAAAGTTTATATGGTTCGAGCAGCAACTTCTGCCGTGCCGTGCGTCTGCATCCTGACGCCCCCTGGACCCGTGGCAAGCCTCGTGACATGCGCCCCTGCAAGCGCCATAAAGCTTGCAGGGTTATGTGCTTTTAAAGCAAGGTGCGCCGGTTTTCGTGTCAGGCTTTACCTTTGGGCTTTTTCTCCGGTTCCGCAGTCGGCAGCAGGGAAAGCGAGCGCACAAGAGTTTGCCTGTGCGGTGTCAGTACGCTCTGGCGGCAGCAATGGCGTATCTGCTCAAGAAAGGGCGATGGCGGCAGGGCAAGGCTTTTTCCATACAGGGCGCGCGTGGCGCTGTGACTCACAAAAAGCGCACGAGCGGCGCGGGTCAGGGCCACGTAAAGAAGGCGGCGCTCTTCATTTTCCTGCTCTGGGGCCTCATACTCGTTTGCGGCGGGCGCGGCATCTGTGTGTGGCGTGTCACCAGTCGGCGCTGCGGCAGCATC
>NZ_JBAIYW010000141.1:0-6579 GCF_036763055.1 Desulfovibrio sp. 1214_IL3152
CTGCCCGCGCAGACGGTGGCGCGCCGCGCCGCAGCAGACCTCCATGTCCACCTGCCATGCCCGCAACAGGGCTATGGGCGAAAGCGATGCCTCATGACGCATCTCAGGGCCGGCAATAACATCCGCCTCCATAAGGGCATCCAGGGCGCGCAAAAACGTTTCCTGAGCAGGAGGTCGCTGCCAGGCAGGGGCTGCCTCTGAAACAAGGCGCTTATGGTGCGCAACTATGGAATCCGCCCCGGCTGCCATGCTCCGGGCGGCTTCCGTAATACTCTCCCGACTGAAAAGCAGAGGAATGCCCGCTTCTTCCGGGCGCGGCAGCGCACGATGCTCACAGATATTGCTTCGGAACAGCTCGCTCCAGGCCGCTGCATCTGCCATGCCGGAACGGCAGACAGCCCGCAGATACAACGCAGGACTGGCATGCGACAGGCGGGCCGCTGCATCGGCAGGAAAGCCCACGCAGACTTTTTCGTGCTGCGGCAGAAGAATGGCGCATTCCAGCAACAGGGCAGCCAGAACCGGACGCACGAAAACATCCTTTTCCGCATCGCGGCATGATGCCGCAAGCCCGACCAGGTAGTCTGCGCTTTGCGCGCTCAGGTGACGGAGCAGGTGAAGATGCAGAAAATCATCCAGGGGCGCGGCTTCAAGGCGCTCCAGGGCAGCCTCGAAATCCAGATCCTCTGGCGGCACACAGGAAAAATAGCCGGTGGTGGCCTGCGTCTGCTCGTGGGTGTAAGCGTAATCAAGGACAGGCAAACGGCATGGGGGCAGGCTGTCTTTGGTCATGTCGGTCATGGCAACTCTCTTTGGCTGAGGGCATGCGGGAAGCCGGCAGCCACAGATCATACATTTTTACTGGGAAAAGCCCGCATAAAAAGGCCCGCTACTGGGGCGGCGTGCAAAAAAAGGCGGGCCGCAAAGGCGACCCGCCGGAAAAATACGAAAGCCCTGACAGGCAGGGCTTTCGTAAAAGGTATTAACGCTTGGAGTACTGGTACCGGGCGCGTGCAGCGCGCAGACCGTACTTTTTACGTTCTTTCTTGCGGGCGTCGCGGGTAAGGAAGCCAGCCTTCTTGAGCACTGGGCGCAGGGCGGGATCTACCAGCAGAAGAGCCCGGGAAATACCGTGGCGCACAGCTTCGGCCTGACCGGTCACACCACCGCCAGCCACGTTGACGCGCACGTCGAGCTTGTCGGCCAGCTTGGCAAGCACCAGGGGCTGGCGAATGATCATCTGCAGGGTCTTACGGGGAAAATAGTTCTCAAAGGAACGCCCGTTGACCATGATGCCACCGGAACCGGCATATATGCGGGTACGCGCCGTGGCGGTCTTGCGACGGCCGGTGCCGTATTCAAATTTCTCGCTCATGGCATTCTACTCCTTAATGCGGCAGCGTCAGCGGCTGAGGATTCTGGGCGGTGTGCGGATGTTCAGGCCCGGCGTAAATTTTGAGCTTCTTCAGCATGGCGCGGCCCAGGCGATTTTTGGGCAGCATACCCTTCACGGCGGCCATCAGGACGCGGGAAGGCTTGTCGGCCAGCACATCGCCGAGAATGGTGGTTTTGAGGCCGCCAACCCAGCCGGAGTGCCGGTAGTATTTCTTGTCAGCCAGCTTGTTGCCGGTGACTTTGATTTTTTCGCAATTCACAACCACGATAAAGTCCCCGTTATCCATATGCGGGGCAAATTCCGGCTTGTGCTTGCCGCGCAGGCGGTGGGCGATCTGGCTAGCCATGCGGCCAAGCACCTGATCCTGAGCGTCAACCACGAACCACTGGCGGTTGATGTCTTTGGGGGTGGGGCTGAACGTCTTCATCGGAATGACTCCTCACATCTGCAAATAGCAGCAGCCGTAAAGGCCGCAAAAAAGTTCATTGCGCGATGCGCCGTCGAACGGGGATGACGACAATATCGCAGTAAAGATAGCTTCAATACGGCAAACTCCCGCACCTGTCAAGAGCCTGCGCGCCCGTGCGCGGAAAAAGCCCGCTAACTACGGGCAGCGGCATGAAGCCCTTGAGCTTTACCCTATATCTTCCTATACTGCCAAGTGTTTTTCCGTCATGTTCCCGGAGAAGGTATGGCAGATATTCGCAAAAGCTTGCTTCAACTCATATTTTCAGGCGCGTATCTGCTGCGCTGGAACGACAAGCTGCGGCCCGCCGAATTGCTTGAAATTGACAAGCAGGCGCACAAGATGCTGCTGGCCTGTGTGCTTTGGCATGAAAACTCGCTCCACATGCCCGAAGAAAAAAAAATGCGGCTTGCGGGCGAAATTATTGAAGGCGGCCTTTTTGACTATTTTTACCGCCTTATCATAACCGACATCAAGCCACCGATCTTTTACCGCATAAAAGAAAATCCCGAACAGTACCGCCAGCTGACGGACCATGTGCTGGAAAGCCTGCAACCGGCGCTGTCGCCACTCGGCCCCTTCTGGGAACGCATGTGCCGCTGGCACCACGCGCCGGACGAAGACAGCCTGCCCCGCCGCGTCCTCACTGCCGCGCACCTTTACGCCTCGCAATGGGAATTCAACCTGATCAAGCCCCTCAACAGCCATTTTGACGAAGAAATGGACGATATCGGACAGTCCTTTGTGGACAGGCTGGATACGTTCGCCGACCTCAAGGGCCTGGAGCAGATGCGCACCCAGGGTACCGCCCTGACCCGCCTGGCTAACCTTTGCGGGCAACTGCGCTTTCAGATACGCTGGACGCAGGCCCCGCGCATTCCTGCAACTTCCGTACTGGGGCATATGTTTATCGTGGCGTGCTTCGCCTACTTTTTCAGCCTGTCGGTCAACGCCTGCCGCGCCAGGGCCAACAACAATTTTTTCTGCGGCCTTTTTCATGACCTGCCTGAAGTGCTCACCCGCGACATAATCTCCCCAGTCAAGCGGTCCGTGGCGGACCTGCCGAAGATCATCAAGGAATATGAAGAAAAGGAGCTGGAGCGCCGCGTTTTTGCCCCCTTGCGGCAACAGGGCTTCACTGCCCTTGCGGAACGCATATCCTACTATCTCGGTCTGGGCGTTCAGTCAGAATTTCAGGAATGCGTGCGGCGCAACGGCAGGGTTGAAAAGATTTCCGGCTTCTGCGACCTGCAGGAACACTGCAACACCGACGCCCTTGATCCCAAGGACGGGCGCCTTATTAAAGACTGCGACAATCTGGCCGCCTTTCTTGAGGCCCACAGCTCCATCCGCAACGGCGTTTCGTCGCCCCACCTGCTGGAAGCCAGAGTGCGCCTGCTCACCCTTTTGCGGCAAAGTCCGCTCACATGTCTCAGGCTTGATTCTCTGCTGGCGGACTTTGACTAGAAATTTTATCGTTGTAATGTGCATTCGCAATGCTTGCAGAACGATGCCCTTGAGATCCGACAACACAAACCAATGCTTGAGGTTGGTTATTCCACACACTTTTTGTCAGATTGCATAAACATACTGCAAGAACACGTTAATGACAGCCCTTTGTCGTACATGCATCGGAACATTTTCAAGATTAAACACCTTTAAATCACAAGCATCCGTGGTTACAGCCGCAGAAAAACACCGCCCATTTATGGGCATATTCTGAAAAATACGTTCCAAGCTTACCAAAAGGAGCAGCCGCAGACCGCCATGCCCTTGCACTCCACATCTCCCCGCCGCCTGCTTCGCATGCTTGCGCATGCCGGGCCGGTTCCCCTCGTCATGCAGGCCCTGATTCTTGCCACCATCTTTATCCTTGCACCCGTATCCGAAGCATCAGCCCTCACCGCGTCCAAGGGGGTTTCGTTCTACGCCAGGGATATGGAGTTTTACTACAAGGAAAACCGGCCCGAAACACTGCCCGGCATTCTCCGCTCGTTTGATGCGCAAAACGTGCTCTATGACCGGCAGAAACAGCTCACCCTGGCGGCCTTTCTGGCAGAAACCCTTAAAACCGACCCCACTGCGCGCCAGCGCCTGCTGCCGCTGGTCCCTTCGCTCAGCCGCGACGGCAAGCGCACGCTTGCCTGGGCCGTCCACCTGGCCGGACTGACAGACGAAGCCGCGCTGATGCAGTTGCTGCTGGATAAAAAAGACACCATCCTGCTCCAGCAGATACAACATAACCCCACTCCCCTGCTGCAATGGAATCTCACCAGCGAAAAAACGGTGCTTCAAATGTACTGGGCAGCCTACACGGCTTCCGGCAACACAGTTTATCTGGACGCCATCATTGACGCCGCCCTGCGCTATGCCGACCTCAATTCCAGCGGCAGACAGAATGATCCGGCTTTTGCCGTAAGCCAGACCGCAGCAGCATCCCTTTACGAAATGGCCCCCCGCCACGAGTCCGTACACAACCGAGTGCGGCAAAGGCTTGAGGGCCTTTCCGGTCCGCAGGCAGAAGCCCTGCGCACCATCTTGCGCCAGTAGGGGCCGGCAATGCACCCTGAATCCGTTCTGGCGGTTGCGTGATCAAACGCCGCCTGGAAGGAGCAGCCATCCTCGGCCACCGCCCGAAAAATTTGCAGTTGAAAGATTACCCTGCATCAGCGTTGCAAGCGCCGTGATGAGCACCACAACACCGTTCCTACTTCGCCGCAGCGCAGGGCGCGTAGAAATTACATGGCAGACGTTAACGAAAATACCGCCCCCCTCAGTGACAAGGGGGATTTTATGTCCACCACGCCGCCCGCCGACGTTGTGCCGAACGTGTTTGCCAAGCCGTACCAGACGGCCCTGTCCCTGCTGTCGTTATTCAAATTTTCCGGCACCTGAAACATTGGCTCGGCAACGGTAAAATGACCAGGGCCAAATATACCAGAGCCGAAGCCAACGTCAGGCATATTCTGGAAAAATCCTTCCAGCCCTTTGTTCGTTGGTGCAATGATCAGAAAAACGGCATGTTTTCCTGACAGGCCGCCCGGCGTTCCTTTGCACACGGGCTGTTCTAGAGCAGCTTAACTTTGAAATGCTTCACATTTCAAAGTTTTCATTCAGCCGAAAAATACGATTTTCGGCTGAATCCACGCCACATTGTGGCGCGCTGCACTTTCGTGCAGCGTTAGAGCATTTACACTTTTTCAAAGTGAAATTGCTCTAACCGGTAAAAATCCGGCGCAGCCTTGGCGCGACGCCGCGCCCATCAGCGATTGTCCCGCCTCCGCGCCGCGTAATGCCGTCAGCGAAACCAGTCGAGCAACTGGACAAGGCACAGCAAAAAACCGTGTCAGCCCGCTGTGTTGTAACCATCTCAGGCATAAGCGAAGAATGACTTCAGGCGTTGGATGCCCTAATGCGCCGTTCCCCAGTTCTGGCCTACGCCCCAATCCACCACCAACGGAACCGAGAGAGGCTCTCCACCGGGTTTAACGGCGCTCATCAGGTCGGCCACGCGCGCTCCGGCGGCCCTGGCGGAAGCTTCCGGCACTTCCAGAAGCAGTTCGTCATGCACCTGCAAAAGCAGACGGGCCTCATGGTCCCGCAACTGGTCATCGGCGGCTACAGCCAGCATGGCCAGCTTGATGATGTCTGCCGCCGAGCCTTGAATAGCCGTATTGATGGCCTGGCGGCGGGCCAGGGCATACGCCTGCCCGTTGGGCGAATGAATGTCCGGCAACAGACGGCGGCGGCCGCCCAGGGTGGTCACATAGCCCTGCTTTTTGGCGGTTGCCTCCACTGATTCATAAAATTCTTTCAGTCCCGTAAGGCGCGAAAAATAGCGTGCGATGAATTCCTTGGCTTCACTGGTGCTGATTTTCAGGTCCTGCCCCAGCTTTTGCGCGCCCATGCCATAAATAAGGCCAAAGTTGATGGTTTTGGCATTACGCCGCTGATCCGGGCTTACCTGATCGGGCGCAAGGTCATAAACCAGAGCGGCCGTGCGGGCGTGAATGTCTTCTCCGTTGCGAAAGGCTTCCAGCAGGGCCTTGTCCTGCGACATGTGGGCCAGCACCCGCAATTCTACCTGCGAGTAGTCGGCAGACACAAGGGCATTGCCCTGGTTGGCGATAAAGCAGGTTCGCATGCGTTTGCCCAGATCGCCGCGCACTGGGATGTTCTGCAGATTGGGATTGCTGGAAGAAAGCCGCCCCGTGGCCGTGGCCTTCTGGTTAAAGGTGGTATGTATGCGCCCGTTGCCGTCCATAAGGCGCGGCAGGGGATCAAGGTAGGTGGAGCGCATTTTTTCCAGCTTGCGGAATTCAAGAACACTGTCGACCACAGGATGGCGACCTGCCAGCTTTTCAAGGGTATCCTGACTGGTGGATGCCTGTCCGCCCTTGGTTTTCCGGGGCGAAGGCAGCTCAAGCGTGCTGAACAGCACATCGCCCAATTGCTGCGCGGAGCGGATGTTGAACTCCCTGCCCGCCGCCTTGTATACGGCGGCCGTAAGCGTATCCAGTCTGCCCTGCACATCGGAAAGAAATGATTCAAAGGCAGCGGCGTCGATGGCAATGCCGCGCCGTTCCATAGCCGCCAGTACGGGAGTAAGGGGCAGCTCAAGGCTGTCATAAAGCTCCGCAAGCCCGTCCTGCCGCATACGGGCCTCCAGCACTTCAGCCATGCGCAGGGCAAGCAGGGCCGGGCCGGGGCCATCATC
>NZ_JBAIYW010000286.1:0-6441 GCF_036763055.1 Desulfovibrio sp. 1214_IL3152
CTGGCGGCTGCGTGAGCAGACGTTCGCTACGGAGGCGTAAGCGCAGTTTATCTGCGCGGTTAAACGCCGAAGTGAGCGTGCCTTAAACTTTGAGAATGTATATTCTCAAAGTTAATCTGCTCCAGACTGTGTCGTCACGAGTGCCTTTCCCGGTATCTCTGCGTCGAACTTCGCCTTTTATTCCGGTCGAGTGCCATAAGAGTACACTCCCTGCATAAAAGACTCGTTCTCCTTGATATACCAAGGAAATTCACCTCGTGACGACACTGTCTAGTTGTGGCGCGGATTTTTCAAAAAATCCGCGCCACAAGGCTGCGTAATCCGTATCCGGCTTGCCGGGCCTTGCCCTTGGCTTTTCTGGGCGCGCAGCTTGCGGGACGCTCCGTGCGGCGTTATGCCTTTGCACTGCCTTTCCTTGATAATTCCGGATTTTTCCACGCCTGCCGCATTCCGTACCCTTCCTTGACATTTTCTGACGCTCAAGACACTGTGAGTATGCGGAGGCGTGTTGCATGAATTTTACAATTGTCGCCGCGCTCATTGTGTTTTTGGTCTTCATATATGTGGATGCCAGGCGCAGAACAGCGCAACATCTTCAATGCATTGCTGAAGAAAAAAGCAGTGTCGCCACTGCCTCGGGCATGACGGCCAGTGTGGGCGTTTTTTATCCGGATGTGCGCACGGCTGTGGTTATGGGGGCTTCGGAAGATACCGGAGCCTGCTATTACAGGGTGTTGCGCGAAGGAAAAGTCATCAACCGCAGTAAAGTCAATCTTGCCAACATTGTGCGGGTTGATCTGCTGCTCAACAGCTCTCCCCGTGATTTGCCGCTGGAGTCCCAGCAGGCTACCAGCTTTCTCAAGGCCACAGAAGTTGCCAGCAAAGGCATCAGCACATTTCCCTCGGCAGAATTGCAGGCACTGCAAAAAACAGCGCTGCGTCTGGTCTTTCTGGATGGAAACGGCGCGGAAAAGATGTTGGAAATCACCGTATTGCGCATGGGTGATGAACGGCACAGGTTCAGAAGGCTGGAATTGCTCAAAGACGCCATCTGGTGGTATGCCTTTCTGAACAGTGCTGCCCATAATGCCAGGCGGTGGCATGCGGAACACGAATTGGCAGAACATACCGGCAATATTGGGCAGAAGTAGGGCATAAAAACTTTATATAATAAAATCAATATGTTGCAAGAAAATAATACGGTATTGTAACATATTGATTTTACTGTTTATTTTTGCAGTCTTGCTTTGGCCCCTTTGCGGGGCGGCTCGATTGCTTTTTGCAATGAACTGTGTTTTTTACATTGAGGCTTCGCCCGATTTTGTATGCCGGGCGGTTTTTCAGCGTGCTGCGGCGCGCGTCTTATGGAGTAGTTCATGACAAGCAGACAGCTGTTCTCTCTTCCTCTTGCTCTGGCGCTTTGCCTTGTTCTGGTCGCCTGCGACAGTGAAAAAAAAGCCCAGCAGGGTCCCATGCGCCTGCCCGTGGCAGTTTTTGACGTTGTGGCCCGCGATGAACCGTGGCCTGCCGAATATCAGGCACAGGCATCCGGTTCACGGGCTGTTGAAGTGCGCGCCCGGGTTGAGGCCATCATTGAAAAGCGGCTGTATGAAGAAGGCGATTATGTGGAGCAGGGCCAACTGCTTTTCCAGTTGGAACGCGATCACTATGAAGCTCTCATGCAGCAGGCCCAGGCCCAGTTCACCAATGCCGAACGGGAATGGCGGCGGGTGCGCCCGCTGTATGAAAAAAATGCCGTTTCGCAGAAAGAACGCGACAATGCCCTTGCCGCGTATGAAAGCGCCAAGGCGTCTCTGCGCCAGGCCAAGATCAACCTGGACTACTGCCAGGTGACGGCTCCTGTTTCCGGCTACAGCAGCAAGGAAAACTACACCCCCGGCAACCTCGTGGGCAACAATTCCCTGCTTACCTATGTGAACCAGACCGACCCGATGTACATCGACTTTTCCATTGCCGCTCCGGAACGCATGACGCGCCAGAGCCTGGCCGCCGAAGGCCGCCTTGTGCTGCCCGCCGACGGCCATTACAAGGCGCGGCTGCGGCTGCTTGACGGCACCATGTACAAGGGCGAGGGCGAGGTGACCTTTATTGACAGCCAGGTGCAGCCGAGCACCGGCGTCATCAAGGCTCGTGCGGTTTTTGCCAATGCCGACCGCAGCATCATGCCCGGCCAGTATGTCCGGCTGTATATGGATGGCGACATTCTGAAAAATGCCGTGCTTGTTCCGCAAAAGTGCGTTCTGCTGACCCAGAAGGGTTCACTGGTTATGGGCGTGGACAAGGACGACAAGGTATATCCCATCCCTGTGGTAGTTGGTGTGTCCGTTGGCGACAAATATCTTGTGCTTGAGGGTCTCAAGGGCGGTGAACGCATTATCAGCGAAGGCATCATCAAGGCCCGCCCCGGCACACAGGTGAGCATAATGCCCTCCGGGGGCGAACAGCCCCGGGAAGGCGCGGCTAAGAAGTAGGTAAATATGGCTGTCTCCACAAAGCCGAATTTCTTTTTACGCAGACCTATCCTTTCGGCGGTCATATCCATTGTCATCACCCTGGTAGGGGCGCTGGCCATGCGGGCGCTGCCCGTGGCACAGTACCCCGACCTGGTGCCGCCCACGGTCAACGTCAGCGTGGTGTATCCCGGCGCTTCGGCGGAAACCATCGCGTCTACCGTACTGGCCCCCCTGGAAGTCAATATCAACGGCGTGGAAAACATGCTCTACATGACTTCCACTGCGGCTTCCGGTTCCGGTTCGGGCAGCATCAACGTCTATTTTTCGTTGGGTACAGACCCGGATATGGCCCTTGTCAACGTCAACAACAAGGTCAACCTGGCCCAGACGGTGCTGCCCGAAGCGGTGCGCCGGCAGGGCGTGAGCGTGCTCAAGCGCTCTCCGGCCATGCTGCTGGTGTTTTCGTACTTTTCGCCTGACGGCCGCTACGACCAGGTGTTCATCAACAACTGGGCGCAGATCAACGTGGTGGACGCGCTCAAGCGCGTGGACGGCGTGGGCGACGTAACCATATTCGGCAGCATGGACTATGCCATGCGCATCTGGCTGCAGCCCGACAAGCTGGCGAAGTATGGCGTGTCCGTCAACGAAGTTGCCGCCGCCATTCAGGAACAGAACTCACAGTATGCTCCCGGCCGCCTGGGCGAAATGCCTTCGCCCGATTCCACCCAGCTTACCTGGCAGATCGACACCCAGGGCCGCCTTGTCACGCCGGAAGAATTCGGCCAGATCATCGTGCGCAGCGGGCCTGACAGCGCCATGCTGCGCCTCAAGGACGTGGCCCGCGTGGAACTGGGCGGCAAGGACTACAGCGTTACCTCGCGCTATAACGGCATGGTGGCGCGTATGGGCGCCGTCTATCTGCTGCCCGGGGCCAACGCCATTGCCACCGGCGACCGTGTGCTGGACAAGCTGGCCGAAATCGGCCTGACCATGCCCGACGGCCTTGATTATACCATCCTTGTGAACACCAACGACTTCGTGCTTGAGTCCATCCGCGAAGTGGTCTCCACCCTGGTGGAAGCCATGATCCTGGTGTTCATCGTCGTTTATGTGTTCCTGCAAAGCTGGCGTGCCACCATCATTCCCTGCGTGGCCGTGCCGGTCTCCATTATCGGTACGTTTGCCGGGCTGTATGCCTTTGGCTATACCATCAATACGCTTACTCTTTTTGCCATGGTTCTTTCCATCGGCATCGTGGTGGACGACGCCATCGTGGTGCTGGAAAACGTGGAACGCATCATGACCTCGGAGCATCTGCCGCCCAAGGAAGCCACGGCAAAGGCCATGAACGAGGTCACGGCCCCCATTGTGGCCATTGTGCTCGTGCTGTGCGCCGTGTTTATTCCCGTATCCTTCATGGGCGGCCTGGCAGGGCAGATGTACAAGCAGTTCGCCATCACCATCTCGGTGTCGGTGGTTCTGTCGGGCGTGGTGGCGCTGACGCTCACCCCCGCCCTCTGCGCCCTGCTGCTCAAGCCGCATGACCACAACTACAAACCGCCCAAGCCTTTTGTGTGGTTCAACAAGTTCTTTGACGGCGTGACCACGGGCTATGTGCGCATAGTCAACTTCCTCAAGGAGTCCAGCCTGCGGGCCCTGTCGCTGTTTGCCGTCATGATTCTCATTTGCGTGTGGCTGTTCAGGGTTGTCCCCGGCGGTCTCGTGCCCAATGAAGATCAGGGCTACATCCTTGGTATGGCGATTCTGGACGACGGCGCTTCGCAGCACCGCACAACGGCCGTCAACAAGGTTCTTAACGACTTTCTGCTCAGCAATCCCGCTGTGCAGAGCATGGGAACCCTGTCCGGCCTGGACATCACGTCCATTTCGGTCAAGAGCAACTACGGCACCTTCTTCGCCCTGCTCAAGCCTTGGGGCGAACGCAAAAAGCCCGAAATGTCGTCAGACGCCGTGCTCCAGACTGTGGGCGCGGTCACGCTCATGCAGCCCGAAGCCGTGGTTATGGGCTTTGCCCCGCCGCCCATCAGCGGCATGAGCACCACGGGCGGCTTTGAGGGCTACATCCAGATGCGCGGCACCGGCAGCCTTCAGGACCTGGAAAACGAGACCAACCGTCTTGTGCAGGAAATTATGGCTGTGGATGCCGATGGCAAACGCAAGTATCCGGCCATCGGCATGCTGCGTAACCTGTTCTCTACCGGTTCGCCCCAGTTGTACGCCAACCTCGACCGCGACCGCTGCAAGGACATGGGTGTCCAGATCAGCGACGTATTTACGGCCATGGGCGGCACTTTCGGCGGCGCGTATGTGAACGACTTCAACTATATGGGGCGTACCTTCCAGGTTCGTCTGCAGTCTGAAGCCCAGTACAGAACTCTGCCTGAAGACCTGGGCAACGTATACGTACCCAACAACAAAGGCGAAATGATCCCGCTGACCGCGGTCATGACTCTTGAGCGCCGCACCGCCCCCCAGGTGGTGGAACGTTACAACGTCTTCCCTGCGGCGCACATTATGGGCTCTCCCGCTCCGGGCTTTTCATCGGGCCAGGCTCTGGACGAAATGGAAGCCGCAGCCAAGGCCATTCTGCCTACAGACTACAGTCTGGGCTGGGTGGGCTCGGCCCTTCAGGAAAAACTGGCAAGCACTGATACAACGGTGATCTTTGTTCTGGCCCTGGTCATGGTCTTCCTGATTCTGGCGGCGCAGTACGAGTCGTGGTCATTGCCCCTCTCGGTGCTCACGGCCGTGCCTTTCGGGGTGTTCGGCGCATTGCTGGCGACCTGGGCGCGCGGCCTTTCCAACGACGTGTACTTTCAGGTGGCCCTGGTTACACTGGTGGGGCTGGCAGCCAAAAACGCCATCCTTATCGTGGAATTCGCGGTAGAGGCATGGCGTGGAGGCCGCAGCCTTGACGCGGCGGCAACCTTTGCCTCGCGTCTGCGCTTCAGGCCCATTGTCATGACCTCCCTGGCCTTTATTCTTGGCTGCGTGCCTCTTGCCATCAGCACGGGCGCGGGCGCCAACAGCCGCCACGCCCTGGGTACGGCGGTCATTGGCGGCATGCTGGCGGCCACGTGCATAGCCACGCTTTTTGTGCCGTACTTCTTTAAGATCATCATGCAGATCTCACTGAAAATACAGGGCAAAACAGATCCCAACGCCGGTAAGGACTTTACCGGGGACGGACAGGAGGATCTATGAGTTCCATCAGTAATGCCGGTCGCCTGCGTCTGACCGGGGCAGTGTTTGCCCTGTCGGTATTCATGCTTTCGGCCTGCTCCCTTGCGCCACGCTACGAACGGCCTGAAATGGATATGCCCGCCCAGTGGCGCACGGTGGATATGGGCGCGGCCCCACTGAACACAGACTGGTGGAATCGCTTCAATGACCCGGTGCTCACCGCCCTGGTGGACGAAGCGCTGAAGAACAACCAGGACATCGCCGAATCTTTGGCGAAGATTGATTCCGCAGCTTCGCAGGTGGGCATAGCCACCGCCAACCTGCTGCCTTCGGTCAGCGGTTCGGCGTCGTCAATGGCCCAGGGCGCTTCGGAAAAAACGCCCAATACCATACCCTTTGACAAGAGCGGCCTTTCCCGCACCACGTCCACCAACCAGGCCGCGCTCAGCGCTTCGTGGGAGCTGGACCTCTGGGGCAAGAACCGCAACAGCTACACCATGCTCAGTGACGTGCTCATGAGCACAGTCATCGGACATGAGGGTCTGCGCCTTTCTGTCGCGGGCCAGACGGCCCAGAGCTATTTTGCCCTGCTGGCCCTGGACATGCAGCTGGATACTGCCCGTCGCACGCTTAAAACCCGCGAGGATGCCTTCAGCATCTACAGCAGCCGTTACAAGCAGGGCGACATCACCGAGCTTGACTGGCAGCGCGCCCGCGCCGAGGTTGAAATCGCCCGCGCCCAGGTGCATACCAGCACCGT
>NZ_JBAIYW010000546.1:0-6359 GCF_036763055.1 Desulfovibrio sp. 1214_IL3152
GGCGGCTGCGTGAGCAGACGTTCGCTACGGAGGCGTAAGCGCAGTTTATCTGCGCGGTTAAACGCCGAAGTGAGCGTGCCTTAAACTTTGAGAATGTATATTCTCAAAGTTAATCTGCTCTAGAGCAGTTTACGAATGAAACGAGTCAACTGCTCTGCAAGGATTTTCCTGAAAATCCTTGCCACGAAATGCGAGAAGGCAGGCTTTTGCCTGCCGTAAGCGAGCATTTCAAGTGTTAAATGCTCTGGGTCCGCCCAGAGCAGACGTTTACGGTGAGCCGCTCCTGCCTAGCGCTGGCCGCACTGAAGCCCAAGACGCCGCCCGGACTCGGCATAATGCTCGCGCAGGACGCGCTCGATACGTTGCTGGTCGCGGCTGCACAGGGCATCGTAAATGACCGTATGGCGCTCATAAAATTCCTGGGGCGAAAAGAGCGTATCCCAGCATTTATAGTAGAGAAACTTTGAAATATGGGCGCAGGAATTGCGCGCCGTATTGACCATCAGCCTGTTAGAGCAGCGCGAAAGCAACGCGTCATGAAAAGCTTCGTCCACAAGGCTCATGCTCGAAAGCCCTGTGGCATTGCGGCTTTGCCGCGCCATCTCGTCCAGTATGGCCTTTACCTCGGCCAGGGCGGCATCATCCCACTTGTTCATGGACTGGACAATGCAGGCCCCTTCCAGCGTTCCCCCAAGGCAATAGCTGTCTTCAATTTCCTGTGCCGTAAGATGGCGTATATGCTTGGCCTTTTGCGGCAGCCCGGTCACAAGCCCCTGCTGCAGAAGGGTTTGCAGGGCTTCGCGCACAGGGCCGCGGCTGATGCCGAGATGCTCGGCGATTTCTGTTTCGCGAATGGGATCGCCGGGCGCAAGCCTTCCGTCAAGCAGACACTGCTTGATGTAGTCTATGGCCTGTGCGCTGTAAGTCTGAACGTGGCTCAATGTTTGCTCCTCATGTGTTTGCCTGGGCTAGTCTTAGCAAATTATGATGCCTTGTCCATAGAGCATGTTACCCTTATATATTCTCAATGTCTGCAGGAGCCCGCTTCTGTCTCTGTTCGCCAAGGTAAACTGTGCTGACGCCTCGACACGGCTGACGCCTGCTCCCGCTGCCGCCAGAACAGCCTTACAATGAAATTGCCCGCAAAAAGACCTTGTTGATACAATTGAAGCGGCGGCAGCCGGAATAAAAGCATTCCGCCTGCCGCCCCTGAGTATGACACAGAGTGTTCGGCCGGTGCATCAGCCGTTAGTGTTCGGCCGGTCTATCAGGCCGTTTCTGTCACTGTGTCCTCAGGCGTGGCATAACGACGGTTCCAGCCGGTGACGGCAGAGAATATCAGCACTGCCAGCAAAGCCCACGAATACGGATTATACAGGGCCGTACTGATGGGCGGCGCCGCAATACCGTAACTTTCGGCCGCGCTCACCATGGCGCCGTACCAGGCGGCTACCACAATGTGCCACGGCAGAATAAAGAAGATGGTGCATACCGCGCAGTCCATAAGATTTGCGCGCCGTGCCGGGGCGAGGTTGAACTTTTCGCCGATGGGGCGCACAAGGCTCGGCCCCACCAGCAGTTCCGCCGGAGCATTGGCGGAAATGGGAATGGACGCCAGAATGGTCACCCCCACGATGAACAGCTCGGCCTGACGTACGGTGCTGACCACACTCTTGTGGGCAAATTCCAGAATCTTGGTCATTATGCCGCATTCCACCAGAATCTGGGTGACGGCAAGAATAAGGATGGCAAAAATAATGGCCCCCACCACGCCGTCAATACCGGACTGGATAATCCCCGTGGAAGCCCCGGCCTTGGCGGGAATGCCGAAAATGTCACCGGGCTTGAGCGTGCCGATAAGCATGCCCACCAAAGCCGCCGTGACGTTACCGTAAATGAGTGACTCGATGATATGCCTGCCGCTGAGCGCCGCCACCACAACCACAATGAGGGCCAACAGCATAAATATGCCGGACGGATTCAGGTCGGCCTGTATGGCGGGCAGAACCGCGGTCTCGCCCCCGCCCCCAAAAATCATGAATACCAGCGCGCTGAAGGCCGCCGCCACAATGCAGAGAGGAAAACGGCTTCGCACCACATCGCGCATGGTGGCGCCCTGCGTATAGGCAGACACGATGGTCGTGTCTGATATGGGGGCCAGATTGTCGCCAAAGGCCGCGCCGGACAGAATTGCCAGCCCGAGCATGGCAGGGTCAGCCCCCAGAAAATATCCCGCAGGGTAGAGCACCGGGGTCAGGGCAATGCATGTTCCGGTGCTGGTTCCCGTACCCAGTGAAAAAAGCATGGCCGCGGCGAACACCAGCAGGGTAAACACCGCTCCCTGCGCCCCGGTAGTCATGCCGAGCCACAACAGGCCATCCACCAGTCCCCCGGCAGCCATAAGCTTGCCGAACACCCCCGCGAACAACCAGGCCGTCACGATGACAATGCCGGTCTTGTCGCCGATGCCGCGCATGGCGGCCTTGCAGTACTCCTCTTTGCTTCTGGCAAAAAACAAGCCCACCGCCAGCGCCAGCCACGCGCAGGCCCAGAACGGCTTGGTTCCGCCCCGCCCCGCCACAGAAAGCCACACAAGCCCCACCACCAGTATGGCAAGGGGAACAAGCCCGCCCCATATGCCGCCGTACATTTTCAACTTGTCATTCTGCATGGTTCTTTTCCTCTCCCCTGAGGGAAATATAACATCGGGGCCGCGTGTTCAGCCACGCGGCCCGCGCCGTCTATTGGCGAAATTCGTCAAGATAGGCGTACAGGGCAGGCGAACCGCCCGTGTGCAGGAAAAGCACATTGGAACCTGCGGCAAAATGGTCCTTGCGCACAAGGTCGATCAGGCCCGACATGGCCTTGCCGGAATACACCGGGTCCAGAAGAATGCTTTCTGTGGAAGCGAGCAGGCGCACCGCTTCCACCATGGCGGGAGTGGGCAGCGAATAGCCGGGTCCCACATAGTCATCGTAGGCCACCACGGCCTCTCTGGGCAAGGAAGCGCCAACGCCCAGAAGACCCGCAGTTTCCAGCATGAGAGAATACACGGCTTCTTCCTGCACGGGCTTTTTGCGGTTCACGCCAATGCCCGTCACGGGGATATTCATATTGCAGCCCAGCATGCCCAGCAGAACGCCCGCATGGGTTCCGGCGCTGCCGCTGGGGACGACCATGTGGTCAAAGTCAAGGCCGCGGTCAAACATCTGCTGCATGATTTCCTGCGCGCACTGCACGTAGCCCAGAGCGCCGATGGCATTGGAAGCACCACCGGGGATGATGTACGGCTTGCGGCCCTCGGCCCGCAGCTTTTCGGCCAGTTTTTCCATTTCCTGCATCATGGGGCTGCCGCCGGGAACCACTGTGGTGCTCTTGACGCCAAGGAGACGGAAAAGAAAGTTATTGCCCGAAGCTTCGGGATTATAGCTGCCGGCAACGCGCTCTTCCAGCACCAGATGGCAGTCCAGCCCCTCTTTTACCGACCATGCCAGGGTAAGACGGCAGTGGTTGGACTGCACGGCCCCGCAGGTGATGATGGTATCCGCACCTTTGGACAGGGCGTCGGCAATGGCAAAATCAAGCTTGCGGGTCTTGTTGCCCCCGCTGGTCCCCGGCAAAAGGTCGTCGCGCTTGATCCACACGTTGACCCTGCCGCCAAGGGCCTTGCTGAAGGTTGGCAGAAACTCCAGAGGAGTGGCCTCCTTCACATATCCTCTACGCGGAAATTTGCTGAGATTCATTTTTGCCTCCTGATGCTTGGGTTCATCAAAATGCCGGGCGTCCGTCCTGTCCGATGCCGAGGTCGGCAGCGTGAGTTCGGCAGGATGCACGCGGACGTGCATTTTAAATTGTATAAAGTTAAATGTTAACATTTGCCATGTCTTCTTTTAAGAAAACTTTCCCAAGGCTGTCAAGGCAAACTTTCTTCCGGCACGGTCGCCCCGTCTCCAAACACATTTAACAACATGATATCTATAACTTTATAAAAAAATATTCTTTTCCTCGTCCTCAACCAAAGACCACGCAGACAATATCTTTGACCCGCCGTTACGAAGACGACACCCTACTGAATGGCTGATCAACCAGTATTTTTGCTCAAACAACACCTTTTGCGTATTTAAGCACAAACGTGCTGCCGCAAACCTCCGAAGAAATTGCACAACCATGTAAATAACCACTGACGATCCATGGTGTTACAAAGGCAGGCATTCCGCCTGCTCCGCCCCGCTATCCCGCCACAGCGCGCAAAAAGCCGTTCGTTTATTTTTTTTCGCAAAAGGTATTGACAGCGATTTTTACCCGGCGTAACGTTTTTGAAGAAACAAAAAGGATTTTTCATGCAACGCATTTCTTCCAACCACACCTCCGCCTACGCCGCTGGCTTTTATAGCTGGTATTTTTTTGCGTACTTTATGGATGCCTGTGGTCGGGAGCTTCGCTGACGCTAAAAAACAAGTTAGGAAGTTCAAAGGGCCGCAGGCAAACCGCCGGCGGCCCTTTTTCTGTCTGGGCAGCCGGTTCTTCAAAATGCCCACGCCGAGCGGTCCACGGTTACAGGCATTATGCAATTTGACTGCACAACGCACGTCAACAACTAAAAGGAGCAAGCCATGTACCTTGGAAAAAAAGTCCGCCTTGAACGAATCATCAATCGGGATAACGGGCGCACCATTATCGTTCCTATGGACCATGGCGTCACTATCGGTGCAGTGGATGGCCTCGTGGACATGCGCGAGGCAGTCAACGACATGGCCCTGGGCGGCGCGGACGCCGTGCTCATGCACAAAGGCCTTGTGCGCTGCTCGCACCGCAGTGCGGGCAAGGACATCGGCCTTATCGTCCATCTTTCCGCCTCCACGGCCCTGACGCCCAACGGCAACACCAAAACCCTGGTCGGCACGGTGGAAGAAGGCATCAAACACGGGGCGGACTGCGTGTCTGTTCACGTCAACCTGGGCGACCCCAACGAACGTCTCATGCTGGCAGACCTCGGCAAAGTGGCCGAAGCCTGCGACAACTGGCACATCCCCCTGCTGGCGATGATGTACGCCCGCGGCCCGCAGATTCAGAACGGCTTTGATAAAAACGTGGTGGCCCACTGCGCCCGCGTGGGCGTGGAGCTGGGCGCGGACATCGTCAAGGTTCCCTACACCGGCGATGTGGACAGTTTTGCGGAAGTTGTGGCCTCCTGCTGCGTGCCGGTGGTCATTGCCGGTGGCGAGCGCATGGAATCCACACGCCAGATACTCCAGATGGTACACGATTCCATCAAGGCAGGCGGCGCGGGCATTTCCGTGGGCCGCAACGTTTTCCAGCATCCCAGCCGCGTTAACCTGGTCAAGGCCCTGCGGGCCATCGTGCACGAAAACGCCAGCGTGGACCAAGCCATCACCTTGGTGGGAGAATAGCAGTATGTCGCGCATCTATTTCAACTGTGTCCCCTTTGACAAGGGCGATGTGACGCTTGCCCTCGAATCGGGCGTGGACGGCGTCATTGTACCCGCCGAGCATGTGGAACAGGTGGCCGGTCTTTCGCGCTGCCCTGTATGGGCCGCCGAAGAAACCCCTATGGCGACGCTTGCCGTCAAGGCCGATGAAGAAGCCGTGCTGCAACGGCTGCACAAGGGCGAGCGCGTGGTGTTGGCGCGCGGCTGGGAGGTCATTCCTGTAGAAAACCTTCTGGCCCAGAGCGACAGCGTACTGGCCGAAGCCGGTACACTGGACGAGGCCCGCCTTGCCGCAGGTATTCTGGAACGCGGTGTGGCGGGCATTGTTGTATCCAGGGGGGCCGTGGTCGAACTCAAGGACATTGTGGCCCAGTGCAAGATGGCGCGCGGCCGCGAAGAACTGCTGCCCGCCGTGGTCACCCGCGTGGAACCTGGGGGGCTTGGGCATCGAGTCTGCGCCGACACGCTTTCCCTGCTGCGCAAGGGCCAGGGCATGCTGGTAGGCAATTCCAGCGCGTTCACCTTTCTTGAGCACGCCGAAACCGAACGCAACGAGTATGTGGCGGCCCGTCCTTTCAGGGTCAATGCCGGGGCTGTACACGCCTATGTGCGCCTGCCCGGCGACCAGACCACCTATCTCGGCGAATTCCGCGCCGGACAGGAGGTTCTTGTTGTGGACCACACGGGCGAAACCAGCGTGGCCACGCTCGGCAGGGTCAAGATAGAAGTGCGGCCCATGCTGCTTGTGGAAGCCCAGGTCGAAACCCCAGAGGGCGTGAAAACCGGCACGGTTTTTCTGCAAAATGCCGAAACCATCCGCCTGACCACTCCCGAAGGCGAAGCCGTGAGCGTGGTCGGCCTGAAGCCCGGCGACCGGGTACTCTGCCGCCTGGGCGGGGAGATCGGCAG
>NZ_JBAIYW010000300.1:0-6314 GCF_036763055.1 Desulfovibrio sp. 1214_IL3152
CTTCCGATCTCGCCCGGCTTCACCGGCACGGGCGGCCTCAATGGCGGCATTGAGGGCCAGCAGGTTCGTCTGGTCGGCAATGTCGGAAATAACGCCCATGACGGTTCCGATGCCCTGCGCCTGACGGCCGAGATCGCTCATGATGCCGGTCATATGTGACGCCTCTTCGTGGATGGACTGCACGGCGGCGGTCACCTGCGTGACCAGATGCGCGCCGCTCTGCGCTTCCTGCTTGGCGGTATTGGCGCTTTGTGAGGTGGCCGCGGCATTTTTTGCCACTTCCATAATGGTGGCGTTCATTTCCTCCACAGCGGTGGCCGTCTGATACACACGCGAGCTCTGCTCACGCGCGCCCTGGCTGGAACGGCTGATCTGCTCGGAAAGACGCCTTGATGCCCCGGCCATTTCTTCCACCAGGTGCGACGCTTCGGCGGCGGCTTTGGCTATGGCCTCGTTCTGGGCTTCAATGCGGCTTTTCTGATTGTATATCTCGGTAAGGTCATTCCAGAAAGCGATGGAACCGAGAAGCGTGCCGTCAAGATTGTAGAACGGCGTGGTGTGCGCCAGCACACGCAGCTTGCGCCCTGAAGGAGTCTGATGGTCAAACTCCAGCGACAGGGCCTTGCGCTCCACAATGGCTCTGTCTGACAGGGTTTCCTTGCGGGCATCGCCGTAGAAAAACAGGCCGGAACGCTGCCCTGTCCACGATTCGAGCGGGCCTTGCTTTTCCAGCAGACGGCATATTTCTTGATTGACCCAAACCATGTTGAAATCCGGCCCCACAATGCCGCAGGGCGTGGGAATGCCGTCCAGCACACCCTGTGAAAAACCGAGACGCTGCTTGAGTTCTTCGACCATGTCGCGCAAGTGACCGGCAAACGTAGCCATTTCTGCCCTGAAACGACCCTGCATCTGGGCTTTGAGGTCGCCTGAAGCCACTTTTTCCGTAAAGCTGGTCAGCGCGCGCAGCGGCCTGAACACAAAATGCTGGTTGATATAGGTCAGCAGGCCGGCCAGCAGCGCTATGGCGGCCAGCCCCACCCCGCACAGGACCAGGCTTTGCGCCGTGGCCGGAGCCGCCAGCTCCGCATCATAGGCGCTCATGCACACAAGCCAGCCCGTGGCCGGAATGGCCGCCACGGTCATGAATTTTTTTTCGCCTTCCCAGGGGTATTCAATAACGCCCTTTTGGGCCTTCATGGCCCTGGCGATAAAGTCCTCGCCGGAAAGGTCCTGCAGCAGCAGCTTTTTGTTGGTGCCGTGGGCAATAAGCCGTCCCTTGGTATCCAGAGCAAAGCCGTAGCCCCGTCGGCCCTGGCGTATGGGGTCGATGGTCTTTGCGGTAAAATCGCTCCAGCGCGGGCATACGGACACGGCGCCAAGCAGACTGCCGTCCGGGGCGTACACGGCCTTGGTCACCACATACACCAGCATGGTGGGATCAGTGGTTGCGCCCATGACGCTGCCACTGAAGGCCAGATCCTTGCCGCCGAAGATGGCCTTGCTGTAGTCACGGTCAAAGCGGTCGCCACCGGTCATGTCTGTTTGCGCGGCGTTAAGCCCCGCCACAATGCGCCCCTTGAGGTCAAAAACAAAAAAGGACCAGTACGAGGGAAAGGACTTCACATAGGTGTGCAAAAGCTTCTGCACTTCGGCCGCCGCCTCGGGCGAACCCGCCAGAGCCTCGCGAACGTGCTCCTGCCCCGAAAGAATTGTGGCTACGTCCACAGATTGCTCAATGTAGTTCTGGGCAGACTGGGCCACAAGGCGGGCCGTCTGATCCAGAGCCTCGCTTTGGACCCCCGATATCATGCGGTATGAGGACAAGGAAACATAGGCGACCAGAACCGCTATTATGATGAAAATGGATGCCGTTATGGAAACTGTGCATATGGTATTAATGCGTATCTGTCGCATTATGCGCCCCCTGACGCTGAGGTGAACAAAGTCTTAGCCATGTATGACACGCAAGGCTTGTTGACAACATTTTTTATTATCTGAAAATAGATATTATTTGTTATCACATAAAAACACATGCACAGATATCTGATAATTCATATTCACCATTCGCCAAAACCCTGAAGAGCATGAAAAGAGGTACTGACTACAATCGTTGCCTGTGAAAAAAACATTAGAGCATTTACCTCTTGAACCTGATCCGGGTTCATGGCTGAAGTATTGCGCAGCGCAGACCGCGCAATGGGGGCAGCCAGAGCGGCGCAAGCGCCAATAGCTCTGGCTTCGCGCGAAATTTTCCAATGCAGCCTGTTCTGCCGCGCCGGACGCGGATTTTTTATGGCATTACGGACCGTTTCATGATTATATGGGCTGGCTTGGCAGAGACGGCCCAAGGGCAGCCCGAGAAGGCATTTAAACAGGAGGGAGGCATGAGTACACATGTAACGTGGGCACTGGTGGGCTTTGGCATCGCCCTGCTTTTTACCTGGGTGCACCATATGCTCAAAAAGCGGGGATTCAAGTTCTTCTGGTACCACCCGCTCTTCACCGGCCTGTTCCTGCTCTTTATCCTCTATCTTCTGGAACGGATCTTTGCCGATCTTTCCGACATCGAAGTACAGGAAAGCTGGAACATGCTGACCTATCTCGGCATTCCCCTGGCCGCTGCGGCCATATTTTTTCTGTACCGCAGCATCGGCAAAAAACGCAGATAAGCACGCCGCCACAGGCGGCACACGATCATATATTTCATACGCCATGCTGGCGGAAAGCAGAAAACGCGGGAATAAGGCCCGCGTTTTCCGTTTTTCGGCACAGCGTTTGCAACAGTGTCTCTGACAGGCCACTAAGCACGCTCAGCCCGAAAACGCCGCGGCGCTCCAGCCCAAGACCTGACCCGAGGCAACGGCGGCAAGCAGCGCAGCATACCGCAACGCTGTTTGATCTTTTTGCACAAAAGGCCCCGCACCAGCGCGGGCATCCCCCCGACAGTCCCACCCCCCATGCCGGCAATGCCTTATCCGCCCTCCTGCCCCCAATGGGCAGGACGATATATACTACCTTTTGGTAGAAATTTGTATATGCTTTAATATAAGCATATTATCTTATTTTTTTACTTTTTCTTCCGGACATCAAGAAAGATTTTTGTCTTTTTCCTACATTTATGTATATTTATTTTACGCCTCTGCCAAAGGTTCATTAATGTAAACACTTAATAATTTTAGCTGGTTGTACAACCACACAATGAAAACTGCCTTCATTTTCATCTGTTGCGGCCACAATCCTGATCTGTAAAAAATTAACCAGATAAAACATAATGTTAGAAACATTAATTCAATATTTCACAAAAAGGGCATATCTGTCCGCTAAAACACTTGATGACATTTTGGACTAAAAAAAACGTCCGAATGTCAACTTTCGACCTTTTCGTAGTATTTTATCAGTGCCATGCTCCCCGTGCTGGCTTTTTTACAGCCCCTGGTGTAAATATATCTATCATTTCAGTCATATCCCTGCTGTGGAACCGTTCTTGCTTAAGGAACCTGCATGGGGCAAGCCCCTTTCAATCCTGCACGTAAACCACCGGGAGGCTTTCATGAAGTTGTTCAAGTTGGTGACCGCCTGCGCCTTGTCGCTTTTTGTCGGACAGGCGGCCCTTGCGGCAGAAAAGCCCATTAAAATCGGCTTCCCCATCCCCCTTACGGGCGAGATACCCAAGGTGGGCGAAGGCTCAAAGTTTGCGGCTGAGATGCTGAAAGAAGAAATCAATGCCAAGGGCGGCCTCAAGGTGGGCGACAAGTACTACCCCCTTGAATTCATCTATGAAGACAACGAATCCAAGCCCGAATCCGCCGTTAACGTCACCCTCAAGCTTATCGCGCGCGACAAGGTTCACGCCATTGTCGGCCCGCAGTCTTCACGTCAGGCCGTGCCTGCGGGCGGCGTGGCAAATGATGAAGAAGTTCCCCTGATCACCCCCTGGTCCACCAATCCCGATGCCACCAACGGACGCCCCTGGGTTTTCCGCGGCGCGTTCCTTGACCCCTTCCAGGCGCCTGTGGCCGTGGACTTTGCCACAAAGCAGTTCAATGCCAAAAAGGCCGCCGTGCTGTATGAGGTCTCCAACGACTATTCCAAGGGCCTTGCCGACAATTTCAAGGAAGCCTTTGAAAAGACGCACGGCAAAGGTTCTGTGGTAGCGATGGAATCTCACGGTCCCAAGGACCAGGACTTTTCCGCCCAGCTGACCAAGATCATCGCGGCCAAGCCCGACTTTATCTTTGTACCCGAAAACTACAGCTTTGCTGCCCTGATCGTGCCGCAGGCCCGCGACCTCGGCTACAAGGGACCGTTCATGGGTTCCGACGCCTGGGGTTCGGCGGAACTGTTCAACCTCTGCGGCAAGGACTGCGTGGGGCAGTATTTCTCTACCCACTACACGGCCGAGGGAGCCACGGGTAAAACCCGCGAATTCATCGACAAGTACAAGGCCAAATACGGCTATGTGCCTGACGATGTGGCCGCCCTTACCTGGGACTCCATCAACATCGTTCTTCAGGCCATACAGAATGCCGGCAAGGTTGATCCCGACCTCAAAAAGCAGCGCAAGATCATTCGCGACAACATGGCCGCCATTGAAAACTTTGACGGCATCACCGGCAGCATGAAATTTGACGACAATGGCGACCCCATAAAGTGCGCGGTTATCGTCCGGGTAACTGACAGCGGCAGCTTCGCCTTTGTGGAATCCGTCTGTCCCAAATAGCCAGACCTGCTGACAAGCCTGGGATGGCAGGCCGTGAGCGCCCGCGGGGGGCGGGTGCTCACGGCACACACTGCCCGAGGGTCTTTACGGCACGGAGAGCGCATACGGGCCAAGGCCCATATTCCCCCTGCGCATCCGGCAGACCGTATCCGGCCCCAACCGCTCATACCGAATCGGGTGCCCTATGGATTTCTTTTTGCAGCAGATGCTCAATGCCCTGCAATGGGGCAGTTTTTATGCGCTCATAGCCTTGGGCTACACTCTGGTCTACGGGGTATTGCGCCTTATCAACTTCGCGCATGGCGATATTTTCATGGTAGGTGCGTACATCGCCTTTTTTGTTTCCACCTGGCTTATTTCCACCGACGGCATGGGCCTGTCCCAGCAGACCGTGCTGTGGCTTACCATTCCCCTGACCATGATGCTCACGGCCTTTGTGGGCGTAACCATTGAGCGCGTGGCCTACCGTCCCCTGCGCCGCAAGGGCGCACACCGCCTGTACGTGGTCATTACGGCCCTTATGTGCGGGCTTATTCTTGAAAACGGCAACCTGGCCCTGCTTGGAGCCACCAAACGCAAACTGCCCGAACTGGTGGACAAAACAGTCTACTCTATCGGCCCGCTGGTGGTCACCAACCTGAAGCTCTGGGTTATTGTGGCCGCTGTTCTCGTTTTTATTGTTCTGCAAACCATCGTTACGCGCACCAAGGTGGGCATGGCCATGCGCGCCGTTTCCTGGGACCGCTTCGCCCTGCCGCTCATGGGTATTCCCCTGGACAGCGTCATTGTGGTCACCTTTATTCTCGGTTCCGGCATCGCCGGGCTTGGCGGCATGCTTTTCGCCATGTGCTACCCCACCCTTGAGCCATACATGGGGGCCATGATCGGCTGGAAGGCCTTTATCGCCGCCGTGGTAGGCGGCATAGGCGACATACGCGGGGCCTTTGTGGGCGGATTTTTGCTGGCTTTTGTGGAAATCATGGTGGTGGCCTTTCTGCCATCCACTTATATGGATTTGTTTTCTTTCACTATTTTACTGCTCATTCTGTGGATGCGGCCCACAGGCATTTTCGGAACCCCCCAAACGACCAAAATATAGCCGGAGTCAGAGATGCTGCTCACCATTGTGCAAATCATACTCGCAATCTTCGCCCTGCTCTGCTTCGGTTATGCCATCAAGCGCGTCGTCACCTGCAAGAAAACCGACTGCCTGCTTTTTATGGTTGTCGGCGTGCTGCTCATCTGTGCCGAGCAGTTTTCGTGGATAGACGGTTACTGGCTGTCCGTGCTCAAATTTATGGGCATCAATATTGTTTTTGCCGCCAGTCTTAATCTGGTCAACGGCTACATGGGAGAATTTTCCTGCGGGCATGCGGGCTTCATGTGCGTAGGGGCCTATGTTGGCGGGCTTATCTCCATCATCCTGTTCACCAACAACAAGCTCGTGGGCGCGCCCCTGCTGCCGCCGGAACTGGCGCCC
The DNA here is from genome assembly GCF_036763055.1 of Desulfovibrio sp. 1214_IL3152. NCBI lineage: Bacteria > Pseudomonadati > Thermodesulfobacteriota > Desulfovibrionia > Desulfovibrionales > Desulfovibrionaceae > Desulfovibrio > Desulfovibrio sp. 1214_IL3152. The sequence continues at coordinate 6,204 of NZ_JBAIYW010000300.1, forward strand.
CTGCTCTTTCCGCTGGTCATTCTTGTGGCGGGCGGCGTGGCGGCCATATTCGGCCTGCTGGTAGCCCTGCCTTCGTTCAAGACCCGCGACGACTACCTTGCCATTATTACC
>NZ_JBAIYW010000136.1:0-6297 GCF_036763055.1 Desulfovibrio sp. 1214_IL3152
CCAGCAGGGCCGACCACCGTGCCGACCAAGCGGACAGCGCCAATCGGGCCGGCCGTACCGGCAACGTCAACCAAGATGATCGCACCAACCGCATCGGCCGCACCGACCAAGGCAGACAGCGGTTCATGAACAAAAAGGCGGTGCTGCACTGGGCAGAACCGCCTTTGAATATTCCGGCACGGCATCGCGTTTGAAATGCAGCGCGTCGGTGGAGCAGCCGCAAGCTACATGCCGAGGTATGCGGTGCGCACCTCTTCGCTGCTCAACAGATTGGCGGCGCTGTCGCTCATGACAATGCGGCCGTTTTCCATAACATAGCCGCGGTTGGCGATGCGCAGGGCCTGGTTGGCATTCTGTTCGACCAGGAAGACCGTGGTCCCGGCGGCATTGACCTTCTGGATGATGGAGAAGATCTGCTGGATGATAATGGGCGCAAGGCCCAGGGAAGGTTCATCCAGCAAAAGCAGCTTGGGACGCCCCATGAGGGCGCGGCTGATGGCGAGCATTTGCTGTTCGCCGCCGGAGAGGGTTCCACCTGCCTGCTTGCGGCGTTCGGCCAGGATGGGAAAGAGACTGAACACATAGTCCAGATCGTCTTTGACGGCCTCTTTGTCCTGCCGCAAGAACGCGCCAAGGTCCAGGTTTTCGCGTACACTCAGGTCAGGAAAGATCAGGCGGCCTTCAGGAACCTGAGAAATGCCGAGCGAAACGATCTCATGCGGGGGCAGCTGATGTATGGGTTTGCCGTACCAGAGAATCTCTCCCTGACGCGGGCGGTTGATGCCGCAAACGGTCATGAGCGTCGTGGACTTGCCCGCGCCGTTGGCCCCGATCAGCGTGACAATATCGCCTTCTTCCACCTTGAGAGAAATATCCCGCAGGGCCTGAATATTGCCGTAAAACGTATCGACATTACGCAGCTCAAGCATCGCTTTCTCCCAGGTATGCCTTGATGACGCGCGGGTTGACGCGAATTTCTTCAGGTTTGCCCGTGGCAATGCATGAGCCGTATTCCATAACATAAATGCGGTCTGAAAGAGACATGACCATGCCCATATCGTGCTCGATGAGCAGGATGGAAAGCTGTTGGTTGTCACGAATGGAGCAGACCAGATCCTTGAGCTCGTTGGTTTCCTGCGGGTTCATGCCCGCTGCCGGCTCGTCCAGCAGCAGCATGCGCGGCTCCGTGGCCAGGGCGCGGGCGATCTCAAGCCGCCGCTGCGCGCCATAGGGCAGGTTGCGGGCGGTTTCGTTCCACATGTCTTGCAGGCGTACCAACTCCAGCAGGGCATAGCTCGCGTCGATGCTTTCCTGTTCTTCGCGGCGGGTGCGGCCATCGCGCATGACGGCCCCCAGAATGCCCGCTCGCGTGCGGCAGTGGCGGCCTATCATGACGTTTTCCAGCACGGTCATATCGCTGAAAAGGCGGATATTCTGAAACGTGCGGGCCATACCCATAGCAGTGATAACGTGCGGCTTCTTGCCGTTAAGCAGTTTGGGGCTGCCTTCGCGGTCATACAGAAACATCTTGCCCTCGGTGGGGGTATAGATGCCCGTCACACAGTTGAAAAATGTGGTCTTTCCCGCGCCGTTGGGGCCGATAAGGGCCACAATCTCGCCGCTGTTGACTGTAAGCGACAATTCGTTGAGAGCGCGCAGACCGCCGAAGTCCTGAGAAAGGTCCTGTACTTCAAGCACGGGGTTCACTGGCGGCCTCCTTTGGATTCATGAAGGCCGGTGATGCGGTAGCGGCGCCGTTCGCCGCTGATAAGGCCCTGAGGCCGGAAAATCATCATGATCACCATGATGGCTCCAAAGATGAGCATGCGGTATTCGGAGAAGGCACGCAGATATTCCGGCGCAAGTATGAGAATAAGAGCGGCTATGACCACGCCGGTGATGGAACCCATGCCGCCCAGCACCACCATGGACAGAATCATGGCCGATTCCATAAAGGTGAAGCTTGAGGGATTGATGTAGGTTGTTTTGGCCGCAAAGATAACCCCGGCAAAACCGGCCCAGCACGAGCCAAGGGCAAAGGCGGAAAGCTTCACCCGTGTGATGTCTATACCCATGGCTTCACAGGCAATTTCATCTTCGCGCAGTGCCTGGAGGGCAAGGCCGACCCTGGAGTTTTTCAGGCGGCTGATGACAATGATCGTTATGACCACTGCCGCAAGCACAAGGTAGTAAATATAGGTTGTGCTGGCGCTGATATCCATTTCCATGCCGAAGAATCCGGGACGGGGAATATCACCCACGCCGCGCGGCCCGCCGGTCAGGCTGGTCCAGTTTTGCAGGGCCAGACGCACTATTTCGCCAAAACCCAGGGTAACAATGGCCAGATAGTCGCCGCGCAGTCGCAGAACGGGGAAGCCCAGGGCCAGACCGAAAATGACGGCCACAAAGCCACCCACCGGCAGGCACACCCAGAAGCCCCAGCCCAGGAACTGGTGCAGCAGACCGTAGGCGTAAGCCCCTACGGCATAAAAGGCCACATAGCCGAGCACAAGCTGACCGGCCAGACCCACCACGATATTCAGGCCCAGCGCCAGCATGATATAGAGCAGGGCCGAGATCATGATGTTGGTCTGGTAAAACGAAACCACCAGCGGCATGGCAATCATGATGGCCGCAAGAATAGCCAGGCTTCCGGCCATAAGGACGGGCCGTTCGGAAAGGATGGCCATGCCCGAACCGAGACTGAAATTGCGCGGCAGCCTGATGACGGCCAGGCCCCTGGCCTTGCGGCTGAAGCACCAGTCCCAGATAAGGGCCAGTGCAAAGATGCCCGCGCCCAGCAGGGCGATGCGGTCCAGCCGCCAGGTAACAGTGCTTTCAATGGTGTTCAGCTTGATGCCCAAAACGGGCAGGGTGAGCACCATGAACCAGAGTGCCGCGATGGCGGCCTTGATGACTCTTTGCATGGTTACACCTTCTGCACTTTGGCTTTGCCCAGGATGCCGTCAGGGCGGAAGATCAGAATGAGGATCAGGATGGCAAAGGCCAGCATGTCTTCATAGTTGCCTGAGAAGTACCCGGTGGTGAAGCTTTCGGCGAGGCCGAGCACAAGGCCGCCCACCATGGCTCCGGGGATGGAACCGATGCCGCCGAGTACCGCTGCCGTAAAGGCTTTAAGCCCGGCCAGAAAGCCGATGCCAAAGTTGACCTGTCCCATATGTGAGGCAATGAGCACGCCGCCAAGGGCTGCCAGCCCCGATCCGATAATAAAGGTCAGGGAAATGATGCGGTCGGCGTTAATGCCCAGCAGCAGCGCCATTTTACGGTTCTGCGCCGTGGCGCGCATGGCTTTGCCCATGCGTGTGTAGCGGATGAAAAGCGAGAGCGAAACCATGGCAATGGTGCTGACAGCGAGAATCAGAAAATCGCTGGGTCCCATGACATAGCCGATATGCTCAAGAAAATCCATTTCAGGCAGCAGATTGGGAAAAGGCACGAAGTCTGAGGTCTGGGCCAGCAACACGTAATTCTGCAAAAATATGGACATGCCTATGGCCGAGATCAGGGGCGACAGGCGCGGTGCGCCGCGTAGCGGCTTGTACGCCACCTTTTCCAGCGTGTAGCCATAGGCGGCGCACCAGACAATGGCCGCCAGCGCCGCGACGACAAGTATGCCGCCAGCGGGAAAGCCGTATACGCCCAGCACCCCGGCAACCAGCAGGGCGGTAAAAGCGCCCAGCATGTAAATTTCGCCATGAGCAAAGTTGATAAGCTCAATGATGCCGTAAACCAGGGTGTAGCCCAGAGCTATAAGCGCATAGATACTGCCTCTGGTGAGTCCACCAAAGAAAAGCTCTATAAAAAATTGGATGTCCATGCCGTCCCGCGCGCGCCGGGGCCTGGCAGTGCCACGCTCCGGCGTCAGTTCCGTTATTGCCGTCGGCCGCAGCCGAAAGTGTGTGCGAAAACGGGGGCGCGGCCATGACCGCGCCCCCCTGATCAACTATTCAAGGACGATGCTGTGGTCGAGTTCCACAAATTTTCCGTCTTTGACCTGATAGATGGAGAGAGCCATGCCGGCGGCATCGCCGGTTTTGCTGAAGGTCAGGGTTCCCAGCGGGGTATCCACGGGCGCGGTATGCAGGGCTTCCACAATTTTGGCTGTGTCGGTGCTGCCGGCCTTTTCAATGGCATTGATCAGGGCCTGGGTGGCGGCATAACCGTTGTAGTAGAACGAGCCGGGATCCTTGCCGAACATTTTTACGTGGCCTTCACGGGCGGCCTTGTAAGCGGGCAGGTTGCTGGTGTCCTTGGGATAGGAGGAGTACACGCCTTCGCTGGCCTTGCCGGCCATCTTGATGAAGGCTTCGTCCATAAGGCCGTCAGGGCCGAGCAGGGCGGTGGTCACGCGGTCGCGGCGCATCTGCTGCAGCAGCTTGGAGGCCGTGGGCTGATAGCCGCCGAAAACCACGATGTCGGGCTGCTCGCGCTTGAGTTTGCGCACAACGGCGGAAAAGTCCACGGCGTCGGGGGTGATGGCTTCAAACAGAACGGTCTTGACGCCGGCCTTTTCGAGGTGCTCGCGATTATTGTCCACAAAGCCCTTGCCGTAATCGCCGTTATCATGCAGATAGGCAACTTTTTTGACTTTGAGGTTGTTGAGCATGAAGTCGCTGGTCAGTCCGGCCTGGGCTTTGTCGTTGGCAATGGTGCGGAAGAAGTAGGGGTTGCTGCCGCCTTCCGTAAGGCCGGGAGTGGTGGCAGAAGGCGACATGCTCACGATCTTGGCGTCGGTATACAGGGGCAGGGTAGCCTTGGTGGCGCCGGAGCAGATATGCCCCATAACCACGGCGACCTTGTCGGAAATGAGCTTGGTGGCTGCGTTGGTAGCCAGCTCGGGCTTGCATTGGTCGTCCTGGGCCACCAGCTCGATCTGCTTGCCGAGCACGCCGCCCTTGGCGTTGGTATCGGCAATGACCACCTTGGCAGCGTTCAGGCTGGGTACGCCGTAGGAGGCCAAATCGCCGGAGTGAGCGCCGGCGACGCCGATTTTGATGGTGTCTTCCGCCCGAGCGGGGGCGGCCAGCGCCGCGCAGAGTGCCATTGCCGCAAGCAAGGTTATACCTTTTTTCATCAGCCCCTCCTACGAGAAAATTGTCGCGCGCATTTTGCGCTTCAAAATGGATGAAGACCTCTCTATTGCCTTATTGCGGGCGGCCTGTCAATGCGCGGTTGCCGCGTCTGTCAAGTGCCGGACGGCAAAAGATGCGGTGTTTTTTTACACGATGCCAAAGGCGGCCCGGATGATGTCGGTACATCCGGGCCGCCTCATGAAAATCGTTTTTGGGGTGGTGCTTTGGGGCAGGTGCCTGTTATGGCGCTACTTGTCCTTTTTCTTGTGGCTTGAGCGCAGGTGCAGGCGCATGGGCGCATGAACGATACCGAAGGTTTTTCTCAGTGCGCGTTCAAGGTAGCGGGCGTAGCTCTCCGGCACGCGCGTGGCGTCGCTCACAAAAAACACAAAGGTCGGCGGCTCGGATTCGGCCTGGGTAAGATAGAAGAATTTGGCCCGCGCCCTTTTGACCACAGGGGGCTGGTGACGGGTAAGCACCTCTTCCATGGCCCTGTTGAGGCGTCCTGTGGGGATGCGGATGCTGCACTCCTCATGGATGCGCTGTGCAAGAGGCAGTATTTTATCCAGGTCTTTGCCGCTAAGGGCAGAAACGGGCATGACCGGCACGTGGGGGCAGAATGCCAGCATCTGGCTGACATTCTTTTTCAGCTGATCCAGGGCATGCCGGGGGGCCAGGTCGCATTTGTTGATCAGAACCATGAACGGCGTTTTGCGCGTGTTCAGCATGTCCATGAGGCGCTTGTCCTGCTGGCTCACGCCTTCGGCAGCATCCAGGGTCAGCAGGGTCACGTCCGCCTTTGTGCTGGACTTGATGGCCGAGTTCACAGAGTACTTTTCTACACTGTCCGTAATTTTTGTGCGCCGCCGAACACCGGCCGTGTCTACAAAGACATAGTCCTTGCCATTGCGGCTGAAGCGCACGTCAACGCTGTCACGGGTCGTGCCCGCCACATCGGAAACGATCATGCGGTCTTCGCCGGAAAGCGCGTTGATAAGCGAGGACTTGCCCGCATTGGGGCGGCCAAGCATTGCCAGGCGCAGGGTCGGGGGAGCCGGAGGCGCTTCGGGGGTTTCCTCGGGCAACAGGTCAACCAGGTCTTCCACAAGGGCGCGGATATTGTGTCCGTGCTCGGCGGAGACTGCCAGCAGGGGAAAGCCCGGCACGTGAAATTCCGCCAGGTTCTCATCTGCGCGTTCGGCCC
>NZ_JBAIYW010000191.1:0-6277 GCF_036763055.1 Desulfovibrio sp. 1214_IL3152
GGGGCCGCACTGCCGCGGGCCTTGCAGCCAAAGCATCCGCCGGAGATACCGGCAAAAAGCAAAAAAAAGAAAAACCCTCGGCACCCGGGTCCGACGACGAAAACCGCCGCACCGGCCCGGTGCTTGATCTTGATATGGACGAAGCCGAAGCCGAACACGACACGGACGAGCCGGACATTGACGCCCCGGACAGCGAAGACGACCTGCTTGATTCCGACCTGGACGAGGACGACGAGCCGCACCTGGTGCATGAAGGCGAACGGGACCGCAGCGTTCCCGCGCCTTCTTCTTCCCGTGTGCCTGCTGTAGGTACCCGCGACAGTCTGCACCTGTACCTTCGGGAAGTGAGCCGTTTTCCCATGCTCAAGCCCGAAGAGGAACACGAACTGGCCCTGCGCGTGCGCGATCATAATGATGCGGACGCGGCCTTTCGCCTGGTTTCGTCCCACCTGCGCCTGGTCGTGCGCATTGCCATGGATTTTCAGCGCCGCTGGATGCAGAACGTGCTTGACCTCGTTCAGGAGGGCAATGTGGGCCTCATGCGCGCGGTCAACAAGTTTGACCCCGACAAGGGCATCAAGTTTTCCTATTATGCCTCGTTCTGGATCAAGGCGTATATTCTCAAGTTCATCATGGACAACTGGCGCATGGTCAAGATCGGCACCACCCAGGTGCAGCGCAAGCTGTTCTACAATCTGAACAGGGAACGCCAGAAGCTCATCATGCAGGGCTATGATCCCGATGCAGCCATGCTTTCGGAGCGCCTGGGCGTGACCGAAGAACAGATCAATGAGATGGATCAGCGCCTTGCGTCCACAGACATGTCGCTCAACGCCCAGGTGGGCGAAGATTCGGGCGGCGCTACCCGTATGGACTTTCTGCCCGCCCTGGGACCCGGCATCGAAGATAGTCTGGCGTCTACGGAAATCGCGGGAATAGTGCGCTCAAAGCTCAAAGCCATCATGCCGAAACTCAACGAAAAAGAGCTGTATATCCTGCACAACAGGCTGCTTTCCGACGAGCCGATCACCTTGCGTGAGATAGGCGAACGGTATAACATCACAAGAGAAAGAGTGCGCCAGCTTGAAGCGCGCCTGGTAGAAAAAATCGGTCAGCATATGAAGAATGACATAGAAGACTTCTCCGATCACTGGATTCAATCCTAAGCTGCACGGATACAGTCCGCAATGAAACGAAAAAATATCGCGCTGCTCTGCGCCCTGATCATGGCCGCCGCCACCTCCTTTTCCCTGCTTGGCTGCGGCGGCTGTGCCGGAACAAAAGCTCCGGCGGACCAAAGCCAGACCCAAGAAAGCTCTGCGGCCTTGCGCGACGTGGAAGTCCGGCAATCCGAAGAGCAGCTTTCGCCCGAGGCCCGGAGCACCTATGCCTTTCTTCTGTGCGCCCAGGCTCTCAACGCGGAAGATGAGGACGCCCTGCTGCGGGCGGCCCCTCTTATGGCTGAAGCCAGGCTGCCCGCCAATATCTGGCTGGAAGGCGGCGTCTGGCTTGTAAGCCGCAAGTCCGCCGAGGCCGTACCCTATCTTGAGCAAGGGCTTTCAGTGGCCCCCGATGACATGTCGCTCAACCTGCTCTACGCCGAAGCGCTTATGGAGCAGGGAGCGCCCGAACGGGGCGTGGAGCTTATGCGCGCCTTTCTGGCAAAGCACCCGGACTCGCTGGACGCCCGTCTGGAACTGGCCCTTCTGCTGGTCAAAGTCAAAGAATACGTTGAGGCCGAGAGTCTGCTCAACAGCGTCAGCGCCAAAGAGCGTACGCCGCTGGTGGACTATTACCATGCCCGCGCGCTCATCGGCATGGACAAACAGGCGGAGGCCATCCCCTACCTTCAGAAAGCCATCAAGGAAATGCCCGATTTTGTGGAGGCCATGGCCGAGCTGGCTTTCATTCACGAGCAGCGCGCGGAACTGAAATCTGCGCGCAACATGTACGAAAAGCTGCTTAAATTCAACTTCTCCCCTCAGGATGTCCTTCTGCGGCTCATCAATCTCTCGCTGCGCATGAACCAGCCCGAAAAAGCGCTGAAATACATGCGCCAGGGGCCGGACACCATCCCTTTCAAACTCACGGTGGCGGGCCTTTTCATCGAATCGCGCCATTATCTGCAAGCTGAAAGCCTGCTCAAGCAGATCGCCGCCAGGGACGACGCCCCTGTGGACGTCTTTCTGCTGCTGGCCGATCTCACCTACGAACAGCGCCACGACTTGCCTCTGGCACTTTCATGGCTGGACAGGATTCCGCCGCAAAGCAAGGCCGCGCCCAAAGGAGCCTTGCTGCGCGTACAGTTGCTTGGCGAATCCGGAAAAGAGCAGGAAGCCCTGGACGCAACCCGACAGGCTCAAAAGCAGTTCAGCGACCTCCCCCAGTTCTGGGATCTGGAAATCCGCCTGCTGGCCCGTCAGAAGCAAATGCCCCATGCTCTCGAGGCCGCGCGCAAGGCCGTGCAAAAATGGCCCGACAGTGCGGAACTGGCCTTCCTGCTTGGCTCGCTGCTGGATGAATCCGGCGACAAAAAAGAAGCCTTCAAGGTGATGGAGCATATCCTTACCCTGCATCCGGACAACTATCAGGCCCTCAACTATGTGGGCTACACCCTGGCTGAAGAAAACCGCGAACTGGAACGGGCCCTGGCGCTGCTTGTCAAAGCCGACGAACTGTCGCCCGACCAGTCGTATATCGTGGATTCCCTGGCCTGGGCTTTATACAAGCTGGACAAGAATGAAGAGGCCCTGGTCCAGATACGCCGGGCCGTCAAGCTTGACGAAAATGCCGATGCCTCCATATGGGAGCACTACGGCGACATTGCCTCAAAGGCCGGACTCAAGGACGAGGCCCGCAACGCCTACCAAAAGGCGCTGGACCTCAAACCCGCCAATGCGGACGCATTGCGGCAGAGACTTTCAAAACAATGAAAAAAACCTTCGTCCTTTGCTGCATTTGCAGTCTTGCCCTGCTGGCCGCCTGCGCCCGCCAGCCCTCTCTGGACATGACGCCTGAAAATCAGGCCAGACTTGAAGCGCGCTGGCAAAAATTTTCAGCCCTCGGACATCAGAACACGCTCGCGCCCTACAGGCTGCAAATGAGTCTGCGGTTCGGCACTGAAGGCGATACCCGCCGCGTCACTGCCCTTTTCTGGGGCAACAGCCAGCGCAGGCTGCGTCTGGACGTCATGGCCGGCGTGGGCGCAACCGTTGCCAAAATCCTTGAAGACGGCCAGCACTTCCTGGTTTACAGCCCCACGGACAACAAGGCGTACTTCTATCAGGGGGCCGCCAAGCCGCTGCTGCAGGTAGGCGTGCCTGTTCCCTTCAACCTGGAGCATCTGGCCGACCTGCTCAACGGCCGCTACAGCGCTGTTTTCGGCAGAAGCTTCACCACCGGCAGCCTTATGCCCGGCGACCTTGCCCAATACACTCTTGAAGGCACGCCCGGCGGCGTGCTGACCCTTGATGCGGCGGGCCTGCCCGTGGCCTGGAGCGAAAAAGGCGACAACGGCAAGGGCTGGAAAATGGAAGTGGCCTACGACAATGCCCAACCTCCCCTGCCGCAGCGCCTGAACCTTGTCCACTCCAACGGCAAGCGCGCCATCGTGCTTATCAAGGACAGGGAAAAGCCCGCAAACCCCTTTACAGACGAGCAGATGACCTTATCCATACCAGAAGGCGTACCGCTGTTGCCGCTGGCAAAATACCGCCAGCCCTAAACCGTTCAAGTTCGCCCGGCGGCCGGACATGGGACGGGGCGGCATTCGCCTGTCTGCTGTTTTTGCTGATTGACCTTTGATTCGCTTTTCTCCGGGCTGGCCGGTCATCCGGCTGGCCCGTTGTCACCCTTGCAGGAGTTGTTATGCAATCCATCCATCTGGCATCGGACCATGCGGGCATTGATCTTAAAACCACACTGGCCGAGCATTTGGGGAAAAAGGGCATCAACGTCGTAAACCACGGCACTGATTCCAGAGAAAGCTGCGACTATCCCGTGCTGGCGCACAAACTTTGCGCCGCTGTGGAAGCCACCGGCGAACTGGGCATTCTCATATGCGGCACGGGCATCGGGGTTTCCATAGCCGCCAACCGCCATGCAGGCATCCGCGCCGCTCTTTGCACCACCGAACTGCACGCCCGTTTTGCCCGCCTTCACAATAATGCCAACGTGCTTTGCCTCGGCGCGCGCGTCACCGGCGTGGAACTGGCACAGGCCATTGTGGACGCCTTTCTGGAAGCCTCTTTTGAGGGCGGCCGCCACCAGCGCCGCCTGGACATGCTCAACCTCCCCGCATAAAGGAAAATCATGCTGCTCTACAACACCCTGGGCCGCCAGAAAGAAGAGTTCGTTCCCCTCCGTCCCGGCAAGGCGCACATGTATGTCTGCGGCATCACCGCTTACGATTACTGCCACATCGGACACGCCCGCTCGGCCCTGGTTTTTGACGTGCTTGTGCGCCAACTGCGCCACATGGGCCTGGATGTGACCTTTGTACGCAACTTCACGGACGTGGATGACAAGATCATCAATCGGGCCAACAAGGAAGGGCGCGACTGGCGTGAAGTGGCCCAGACCTACATCAACGCCTTTTATGAAGATATGGACAGGCTCGGCGTGCAGCGCGCCGACATTGAGCCTCGCGCCACGGACCACATACAGGAAATTCAGGATCTCTGCGCCAAGCTGGTGACCGAGGGCAAGGCCTATGCCACGGCATCGGGCGACGTGTACTTCAGGGTGCGCTCCTACCCGCCCTACGGCAAGCTTTCGGGCCGCAGCCTGGACGAACTGCTCTCCGGCGCGCGCGTGGCCCCAGGCGAAGAAAAAGAAGATCCGCTGGACTTTGCCTTGTGGAAGGCCGCCAAACCTGGCGAACCCTCCTGGGAAAGCCCCTGGGGACCGGGCAGGCCCGGCTGGCATATCGAATGCTCGGCCATGAGCGAACCCTACCTGCCTCTGGACATCCACGGCGGTGGTCAGGATCTGGTCTTCCCCCACCACGAAAACGAAATAGCCCAGACAGAGGCCGTGTGCCATTGCCATCTGGCGCGGTATTGGGTGCACAACGGCTTTGTGCAGGTCAATGCTGAAAAAATGTCCAAGTCGCTTGGCAATTTCAAGACCATTCGCGACATTCTTGAAAGCTATCTACCTGAAACATTGCGTTTTTTCCTACTTGGCAAACATTACCGCAGCCCCATTGACTTTACCGCTGAAGGCATGGACGAGGCGGAAAAAGCCCTGCACAGGGTGTACACCGCCCTGCTGGAAGCACAAAAAGCCCTTACGCGCGAAAAATGGAAAAAATCCCCGTTGCCCGCGCAATTGGCAGAGGACTGGGCCGCACAGGCCGCAGCGCTGGACGAGGCCATGAATGACGACCTCAACACCGCGCAGGCTCTGGGCCATATTTTTACGCAGGTGCGCCTTGTCAACCGGCTGCTGGAAGACAAGACCCTGCGTGCCGCCGAGGCCGGACGAGACCTTTTGCAGGACTTTCTGGCCCGGTCGGAACAGTGGAATGCGCGCCTGGGACTTTTCGGCCGTCAGCCCGAAGCGTTTCTGGCTGACCTGCGCCGCATTCGTGCCACGCGCAAAAACATCGACATCCCTCGCGTGGAGGCCCTGCTGCAAGAACGGCAAGAAGCCCGCGACAATAAGGACTTCGCCCGTTCCGACGCTCTGCGTCAGGCACTGCTTGATCTTGGGGTAAGCGTGCGCGACACCCCCGAAGGGCAGAACTGGGACCTGGAGTAGGCTCGGCCCGGGATCGACGGGAGAACCTATGCTGCATTATTGCGCCCCGCGCCGCTGGACGGCCCTGCTGGTGCTGCTGGCTTTTCTGCTGCCGCAGATATGCCCGACCCCGGCGCAGGCATTCTTTTTCGGCGGCGTGACCATCAAAGACGAAAAGGAGATGGGCAACAAATTCGATATCATGGTGCGGTCCAATCTGCCCATTATCGAAGACCCCGAAGTAAAACAGTATGTGGACTACATGCTGAACAGGCTGGTCAAAACCATTCCGCCCCAGCCTTTCACATTCAAGGCCAGCACCATCCTGCACAACTCCCTTAACGCCTTTGCCGTGCCGGGCGGCTACGTTTATGTGTTCACCGGCCTGATAATGAACCTGGACAAGGAAGAGGAACTGGCCGGGGTTCTGGCTCACGAACTGGCCCATGTCACCCAGCGCCATGTGGCCTCACGGCTGCAACGCGCCCAGTTCGTCACCCTCGGCTCACTGCTGCTGGCCGTGGCGGGCGTGGCC
>NZ_JBAIYW010000499.1:0-6204 GCF_036763055.1 Desulfovibrio sp. 1214_IL3152
TTGGTGCCGCCTCTGCCCTTGGTCGGGGCAGCCCTCAGATTTTCAATTGCCCTGTGCGTTCGCGGTCTGAACAGTCCGCGCAGCGCGTTGTGTGCAGCGGGTTTTGGGGCGCGCGTTTTTTGCTGCGGGCGCGTCCTTGTTTATCCCGGTGCTCTTTCAATGCGTCCCATGCCGGCTGCGCGGGCGGCCGAGATATTTGGCCGTGGGCAGCAAAAATACGGCGGCAACGTGCTGCTTTGTCACCGGCAAGGCCGGCCCTAAAACGGTTTCAAGCGTTACCAGCTCTGGCTCAGAGATGGTAACGCTTGAAATGTACTTTGATGGCTGCGTGGGCAAGCGCCAACGTGAGCAGCCGCCAGCCGCAAAGATGCAAGCGCAGCTTCAGCCGTTACGACAAAGGAAGTTACGGATGCTTCAGGAGTTGTAACGCAGGAAACTACGCTTGCGGACAGCATGTGTAACGAGCGGTTTGTTTCCACACAACCACTGTCGCCATTCGTAAGGCTCGCAGGCTCGCCAACCACTGCCGCGAAGACAGCAGAGCTATTTACTTGCGCGGTTAAGCGCCGAAGTAAACTTTGAGAATGTACATTCTCAAAGTTGATCTGCTCTAGCTGACCACCAGCTTCAAAAAGCGCTTTTTACCCAATTTTATCACATATTCCCCGGCGGCCAGAGGCGTGATGGCGTCATCGCAGCGCTGGCCGTCAATGGAAAGCGCCCCTTCTTTCATGAGGCGTTTGGCCTCGCCGCGGCTTTTTACCAGGCCGGCGGCTTCAAGGAATACCGGAGGCGTACTGTCTTCACCGTGCGCGCACTGATGCTCGGGCATTTCATCCGGCACGCCGCCGCCCGCAAATACCGCATTAAAGCCCTGCTGTGCTTCGTCGGCGTCCTTTTCGCTGTGGTAGCGGCTGACCATTTCGTGGGCCAGCGTTTCCTTGGCGGCCTTGGGGTGAACAGTGCCGTTAGCCACATCCGTTTTGAGGGCGGCGATGTCTTCAAGGCTTTTGGCGGAAAGCAGTTCGTAGTAGCGCCACATGAGGTCGTCGGAAACGGCCATGATTTTGCCGAAGATCTCGGAAGGCGCCTCGTCGATGCCGATATAGTTGCCGTAAGATTTTGACATCTTGCGAACGCCGTCAGTGCCTTCAAGCAGGGGCATGGTGAGAATGCACTGGCTTTCAATGCCGTAGTGGGCCTGAAGGTTGCGGCCCACAAGCAGATTGAACTTCTGGTCGGTTCCGCCCATTTCCACATCGGTCTTGAGGCATACGGAGTCATAGCCCTGGCACAGGGGATAGAGGAATTCGTGTATGGAAATGGGCCGCTGCTCGCGGAAGCGCTTTTCGAAATCGTCGCGCTCCATCATGCGGGCTACGGTATAGCTGGACGCAAGCTTGATGAAACCTGTGGCGTCGAGCTTGCCAAGCCACGTGGAGTTGAAGGCCACTTCGGTCTTGGCGGGGTCAAGGATTTTGAAGACCTGTTTTTTGTAGGTTTCGGCATTGGCGAGCACTTGTTCTTCAGTCAGCGGCGGGCGGGTTTCGGAGCGGCCCGAAGGGTCGCCGATACGCCCGGTGAAGTCGCCTATGAGGAAGACGACATGGTGGCCCAGTTCCTGAAAGTGACGCATCTTGTGCATGACCACGGTGTGCCCCAGATGCAGGTCGGGGGCGGTGGGGTCAAAGCCCACCTTGATGCGCAGGGGAGAGCCGCGCAGGATTTTTTTGCGCAGTTCGTTTTCGTCGATCAGTTCGGCCACGCCGCGCTTGATGGTAGCCATTTGGCGGTCAATGTCGGTCATTTGCCCTATCCTCATGTACCGGCTGCGGTAATACAGTCTGTTGCGGTAAAAAATTCGGCACAGAACAGGTGTTCTGTGCCTGACTTGGACAGGAGACAGTAGCCTCAACGCGGCGGAGGTGTCAAATTTTCATTGCCGTAATGTGCCGGGCAAGGCGCGGCCGCAGCCGCCCCGCTACATGCCGAGCAGCGCGAAAACGCGGCTTTGGCTCAATCCGCCGTGTGCGGAGAGCGCGGCCACGTTGTCATGGGCGATCATGTTCAGGGTTTCGTCCATAACGGACTCCACTTCATGATCTTCAAGCAGCTTGGGGGTGCTCAGGTTCACGACGTCCTGCACGGCGGCGGGGGTGGAGCCGGAATCGTCCTTGCCGGGCAGGGGGAACGCAAACGCACTGAATTTGTTGAGTCCGGAAATTTCCATGACAGTATCCTCATATGTGGCCGCGAAGGCGGGTGTGGTCAGATTTTCCGCACGGGGCGGATGCTGAAAGTTATGCAAGTTGAGTGCCATTGTGCGGCCAGGACGCCGTAGGCGTAACGCGCGCTGCGGTGTTGCCTCTGCGGGTGGGGATGGGCGCTTTGCCCGGCAACAAGGGCCGGGAAGGGGCAGAATTTTCCGTTGCGCCGGCTGGTGGTGGGCTGTTGGCAGCGGCGTTTATTGGCGACTGTTAACGGCATTGTTGCCGGTATCCGCAGGGCGAAGGAAGAGGACAGGCCAATATGGCGAAGGGCGCGCGGCTTTACACGGAGAGTCTGGGGCGGCACAGCCCCTTTGCCGGTAGTTTTGTTGCGGAGTGTCAAAAAGTCTGAGGCGCGAAATGTCGCAGTAACAGGGCGGGCGATCATGCTATGCGCCGGGCGGATGCAGGGCAGAGGCGGGGCAGATGCCGGCCAGATGCCGATGAATCCGAGGGCCTGGGCTGTGTGATCAGATTTATGTGCCCGGGTGTGGTGTCAGAACGAGTCGTCTGGCTAGAGCAGTTAACGAATGAAATGAGTTAACTGCTCTGCAAGGATTTTCAAGAAAATCCTTGCCACGAAATGCGAGAAGGCAGGCTTTTGCCTGCCGTAAGCGAGCATTTCAAGTGTTAAATGTTCTAGAGCAGATTAACTTTGAAAATGTACATTTTCAAAGTTTACTTCGGCGTTTAACCGCGCAGATAAACTGCGCTTACGCCTCCGTAGCGAACGTCTGCTCACGCAGCCGTCCGAGCAATTTAAAAGTTAAATTGCTCTAATGTGTCAGGGCGAGGTGGCGGCAGATGAGGCCAGGCCGAGATATCCGGTGTGTCCGGCTGAAGCGATCAGGTTCGTGCATTCGGACGGAAAGGCGGGCGTCAGGCGGTCAGGCGGGATTTGTCCGTGGCAGCGTCCACGCTCGGCTCGTCGTCTGCCTCATCCTCGTCGTCATAGTTTTCCAGGCAGTTTTTCAGGCGTTCAGAGCCGGAGGCGAGGATGTCGTCCCATTTAAGGTTCTGGCTTGGGGCAAACCAGTCCAGTTCCTCGGTGAACAGGAGGCGCAGCGCGGTTCCCTGATCACAAAGGCTTTTACAGGTTCCCATTTTTTTGGAAAGGAAGATGTAGGGCGGTTCCGAATCGGCAGACTTGTTGGGTACAATAAAGAAAAGGTATGTGGAGGCCAGGATTATTGACGAGATCTCTTCCGGCAGACAGGCGCACGCGCCGCCTGCGGAAAGGTTGACCAGGGGTAGCGGGTTGGGGCGGCCCAAAGCATAATATTCGGCCAGCAACTCTTTCAGCTCCGCCCTTGTGGTCGGGGGATTTTCCAGCGGCGTGATGCCGGCCAGGCGGCTGCGGTCCTTGCTCCACGTTACCCTTTTGTGTCGGCGCATCTGCCGGACGGCACAACTGCGGGCAAGGCGCAGCCGCAGGCTGCGTATGCCGCCCTTGTCATCCTTGTTCCTTTCAAGAATCAGGCCCGAGCCCTGATAGCCCATACGGCTCATGCCGGATTCTTCCCGCTGCTCCAGACTGAAGAAAAATTCGCAGGTATTTTCTTCACCCTTGCTTTTGCCTTGCTTGACTTCGGTGTGGCGCGGCATAAACAGCACTTCGCGCCCGTCAACACTGCGAAGTCTGCCGTGCATGACGATATCCGTCGGTTTGCCCTCATGTGGCAGGCAACATTTGATGCGCACTGTCGCCCGTTGGCGCATGGCGCGGGCAAAAGCTTCCGTGGCATTGGAGTTCCAAAGGCAGTAGGAGGTAGGAGTCGTCATGAGGCACTCCGTTCCGCGCTTGTCCATGCAGACGAATTTCGTTCGCAAGGGCGGATCTGTCGTTGGAGCCGGCGCACAGGCTCCTGTTCATGAACTGTTTACGCGAATGGAGAAACTATAGAATTACGATATCGTTTTATATGATATCTGTAGTCACAGTACGCCAGCCTTATAACCCCGTCAATAATGGCAAACTTTGCTTGTGCGGCAGAAAAAGCATTTTTGCTGTTGGCGGGTTTGCAAGGGCGTGGCGGTTCTGGGCATTTTTGTTTTGAAATGCTTGTGTGACGGCGAAGCATCGCTGCTGTATTCGCCCGTGGCTTCCTTCGTTGTCACGGTCGAAACAAGTTTGTCTTGCAAGCGGGGCGTGGTGCGGATTTCTTCCAAAATCCGCGTAGAGCAGGTCAACATTTTCAATGCTAATCCGCTCTGGTTTGTGCCGTACATGCAGTGCGGCATACCGGTTTTTGCAGCCCTGTCGCATGGCAGCAGCAGTTGGGGCGCATGTGGAATATTCACTTAAAAACAGGCCCTATTTCTGGCAATATATTTTTTATCTGACGGTCCATGCCCGGCCTGGAACAGCCCGGGGGTATGTGCGCTCTCATGCTTTGAATTGGCTATGCGGTATCTGGCCGCCCAAGCAGCCGGCAGCACTGCCTGGCCCAGAGTTTCAGGTCAGCTGCTGAAGCTGCGGCTTTCGCTTGTGACGGCATCTGTAGCCGCAACCGTAACCGCCAGGGTATGTTCAGGACATGTTCACATGGTAAAGATTTTTTACACCTACATACAAGAGAGGCCCCCTGCGGACAGGGGGCCTCTAACAAAAGGCATCTTTGTTCCGCTCCGGCGCGGTCTTGCTGAGGAGCCGCCGGAACGGAATTTTGTGAGGTCTAGCTTTCCTGCTTGACCTTGGACTTGGTCATGGCAAGGCCCAGACCTTCAAACAGTTCAAAGATGGCAAAGCCGTACCACAGGGTATAAAGCACGTAGAAGATAAGCATGGCGCTCATCAGCATAAGGTGCTCTGAAACCTTGGCAGCCGGTACGCTGTAGAAGTTGTTGCCAGGCTCGATGGCGCGGCGCAGTACGTGGTCAACCACCTGCGATTCTGCAATCTTGTGCTGCTTTTGCAGTTCCTTGATGGTGGGTGAAAGCACATACCACCATGCCGAGGCTACCTTGAGGGCAGGCTCGCCGCCGTACTTTTGCGCTACGGCCTCGGCGTCATTGTTATAAAGGTTGTCGGAGTCGTCAGTGGCCGAGGCCAGAATAAGGCCAAGATTGCCGGAGAAGCTGACCTTGCCGTCCTGGACGCTCACATTGGTAGCACCGGACTTTTCCAGCACCAGGGCGGCCAGAGGGGCAAGATCGGCCTTTTTGAGCTTCACGGTAATCTGAATGTCCTTACCGTCGACGCTTTTGAGGTTTTCACGCACACCGGGAATAAAATAGGACGAACCCTTGGACAGTTCGTTAAAAACGTTGTCCGCATACTGCAGGCCGGTGACATGGTTGCCAAGCTCATCCTTCATGATGGGCATAAGCAGGATCACGAAAAGGACAAGAAACGAAATCAGCAGCAGGCAGCCTCGGATAAAGGGCGCTTTAGCATGTACGAGCATAATCAGGCCTCCCCTCTGAGCTTACCGATGTTGGCGAAGAATTTGCTGAAGACCCAGATGCCGAAGAATGCCACAACGACCCAGAAAACGACGTTGCCCACACTTTCGATAATGCCCACAACCTTCGGCGACCAGTTGAGCACTTCCATTTCCACCAGCTTTTTGGGCAGGGTGGCTGCGCGGTTGATGAAGCCCGCGATGATGGAGATGGCGTAGAAGCCGCGGATGTGGATGCCCTTGACCACCTTGGTGGTCAGAGCGCCGACCTGAATGCCCAGCAGCGAGCCGAGCAGCATGCCGATAGCCAGCGTGTAGAACACGTAGCCGTAAATGGCATACTGGCCGATGGCCGCGAAACCGGCGGTGAAGATGATCTGCAGGATATCGGTTCCCACAGTGGTCATGGAAGACACGCCGAAGATGTACACAAACATGGGGAAGGTGACGAAGCCGCCGCCCACGCCCATGATGGCGGCCAGCAGACCCACAAAAACGCCGCCCGCCGCCACGATCCAGCCGGAAATGCGGCG
>NZ_JBAIYW010000295.1:0-6203 GCF_036763055.1 Desulfovibrio sp. 1214_IL3152
CATCATCAACCGCCATGGTGACGGCTTGCTGCCTCAATTCCTGTGAATAACGTCCCCGTGGTGCTTTCGTCATAGAACCTCCTCAATGGATATGGACTATGGCGTCCGTTTTTTCCAGCCTATCTCATTGTCCGCGCAGATGGTGATCGCGGCATTGGGGTATTTCTCGCGGAGCTTTCTGGCCACCGGCTCCAGGTTGCCAGCATCAAAAGCCACGGCCACGGGTTTGCCCGTTGCCATGTGCAGGCTCGCGCCGGTTGCGTAGCCTTCGGAGAGCAGGATTTCCCCTTGGGAGAGATCTTTCCCCGGCTCGGCAATAAGGTGAAAATTGCCGGACTTTTCCATGCCCGGCACGAAGCGTTTTTGCCCATCGGCATCGATGGTCTGCAAGCCGCGCAATTCATCGTCAACGTTGCGTACCGGGATGTGCAGCACGCCTGCCCAATTTTCATGCAGGCCAATGGGCGGAACTCCCTTGGCCTTGAGGTAGGGATGATCCTCATGCGCCTCATTACCCATGTCCCAGGCCGCCTGGCTCATTTCCGCCGCTTCCTTCTGAGCCTGCAAGCGCTGTTCAGCCCGTTCGACCTGCTTTTGGGCGATCTCCTCCCGCTGGGCGTCAATTTCTTCCTTGCTCAGGGCATGGCCGCTGGCCATCCATTTTGCCTTTTCGCCGGAACTGAAGTTCTGCATCCAGCCTGCGGGGCGTTCATCCAGGAAGCCGCAGTATGCGCCGTCCAACTCGCCGCGATTACCGCCAAGGAGCGGCACACGGTGGATAGCGCCATCCATGATCGGAGCCTTGCCGTCCAGATCCAGCCCGACCTGTTTCAGGGCCAGGGCGAATTCTTCCTGTGGCGATAACGTGCGCTTCTGTTCCGGCTTGGGAGCGTTTTCCGGCAACCAGCGGGAAAGTTGGTTCAGATCCGTGCCCTCCGGCGCAAACCAGAGCTTGTTGTCCTTGTCCCATTTCGCTCCCTGCTTTTTGGCCTGGTTCTTTTCCTTGAACGGCACGGCCAGGAAGGTTTTTTCCTTTGCCGGGTTTGCTGGGAGTCCCATTGCAGTGATGCCTTCTTCCTGTTCCAGCGCTTGCGTCGGGCGTTCCAAGGCCTGTTCCTGCGCCACTTCCTTGTTCATTTCCAGTCCCAGGACATATTCTTTGATCTGTTCCGCGTCCCGGCAGGCCCGGACGATTTCATACGGATCATCCTCCAGCGCCTTGATCCAGGAATTGACGTAGGCCGCGTGCTGCTCCGGATCGTGGGGAATGCCGATGTCCTGACCGAGCATCCAGGAGGCGATTTCCGCCCGCAGCTCTTCACGGGCATACATTTCCGAGCCGAACGGGCCGTTTTCCCGATCCAGGCAGCTGGAGTGGCGCGTCCAGTGCCCCAACTCATGCAGGGCCGTGCCGTAATAAAGGCCGGGTTCTTCAAAGTTTTCACGCGGCGGCAGGTGGATGGAGTCTGTGGCGTAACGGTAAAAGGCCCGGTTGCTCTGATCGTGCTTGATATTCGCGCCGGAGGCGTCAAGGATGTTTTCCGCCTTTTCCACCGGCTCCCATTCAAAGGCCTTGTCCGTGAGTTCCACAGGCGGGATGCCGTCAATCTGCTCGGCGTTGAAGACGTGAGCGAAACGCACCAGGGGCTTGTCCAGTTGCACCGTCTGTTTTTCCGGCTTGCCGTCTTCTCCGAGCACGGGTTTGCCGTCCTCACCAAGGCGCTCCTGCTCTTTGGTGAACTGGAAATAGACCACGGGCGTGGCCTTGCTGCCAGGCAGGATGCGCAGACCTTCCTCGTTGGCCTGGCGCAGCGTCATCCAGCGCGGATCGTCATAGCCGGAAAGCGCCAGATGCACCCGGTTCATGCCCCGGTACACTGTGCCGGAGGCCGGATTGTGCGGAGCGGAAAGTGTTTTGCCCGGATGCCAGGGCCATTGCCAGGGAGCTGTTCCGGCCTTCAGATGCTCAATAATCTTTTCCGCAAATTCTTCATGAAAGGGGCGGCGCTTGGCCTTTTCCGGGGTTTCAGGCTTCTTGCTACCGCTCATAGACCGCCTCCCCCTGACCGTTGATGGTAAGCAACGCGTCTTCAATCAAATCTGCCAGCACAATGGCGTCTTCGGTAAACGCGCCCATGTAGTCGGCCACGTCCGGATCGAGCGGGATATACAGCGCCGGATCAGCGGCAAGCTGTTCCGCAGCCGCACGGGCGGCGGCTGCCAGATATTCTTTATGTTGCATGGTCATTCTCCTTTGAGGTTGAAAACAAAAACAGGCTCGACCCGTTGGAGATTTTCCAAGGGAACGAACCCGAAATAACGGCTGTCGAAACTGCCTTCATGATCCGCAAGCACCAGGGCCATTCCCGTCGGAATAACGCCGGAGCGCAGCGCGGAAAGCATGGGCCTCCCCTGGCTGTCCGTAGTGTGGACGGCCAGGGATTCGGCATCTATGAAATCGCCCGGCATACCTGCCAGACGTTTGAGCAAGGGGCGCAGGCCGTTGTTGCAGGAACCGGCCTGAAGGTAGCCGCGTTCACCGGCCAGATCGGCAAACTCGCCGCGCAGGCAAAAGCTGACCAGATCCCCTTTTGCCGGTTCACGCGGCACAACGCGATAGATGCCTTCAGGCAGGGACGGCGTGGGGTTGATGCGCAAACCGGAGGCATGAGCAAGAAGCCCGGCTGCCAGCAGCCACAGAACGGCAAAGAGCCCGCGCCGAATCCGGCTATTCCATGAAATAGCGTTCACTGGCGCTCTCCTGAGTAGGAATGGGTGAGGGTTCCGTGTCCTTGGAGGCGGAAGAAGACGATTTGGCCGTGTACCAGGACGCCGGGCGCGGCTGGTACAGCGAATCGCTGATACCGCTGGGATATGCGGTATTCAGGCCGGGAACCGGCACCTTGGAGCGTGACGAAAAGACGGGATCAAAGAAGTACAGGATCTGCCGACCGTAAATCGGAGATTGGCCTGCCGTGAACACCAGCATATCGCTCGGCTTGATGACGCGGCCCTGGCTGTCCTTTTCCGGGCCGGGCAGTCGCATGCACTCGTCAGGTGTGAGCAGCGGCCTGGCAGTTTCCGTCACGTTGACCGAGGCGTTTTTCATGTGCCCGGTGCGCGAGCCGGAGAGCGACACCTTTTCCTCCACCACCGTTGTCTTGCCGGTCATGTCCGAAAGTGTCTTGGCCGTTTCAATGGTGTTGGGCGCGTAAGCGATTCGCACATGGCAGTTGGCCATGAGCGCGTTTTCCTTGCCGTACACGGCGTTGAGCTGGGTAATGTCCTGAACGATGATGTAGACCTTGCCGCCGTAACCGGCGATGTAGGCCAGGGCCTTTTCCATGATCGGCAACTTGCCGAGGCTCGTGAACTCGTCCAGGAGGAGCAGCAGGCGATGCTTGTAGCTCGCTTTGCTGGAGCCGTCAGCGAACTCCATTTTCGCGCAGATGCGCCGCACAATCATATCCACCATAAGCCGGAGTAGCGGGCGCATCCGGTCAATGTCCGCCGGGGAAATCACCAGGTACAGGTTCACCGGCTTTTCATGGTTCATCAGGTCATCAATGCGAAAGTCGCAATGGCCGGTGTTCAGCGCCACCACGGGATCGCGGTACAGCGCCAGATTGGTCAGAGCTGTGGAAACAACGCCGCTTGCTTCGTTCTCGGCCTTGTTCGTCAAGCGAAAATATCTAACTGGAATTTCTAGATAAAAATAGGAGGAACTGAAATTGTACCAGCTATCGTACCAGCACTTTCAGCGGGTACAGGTGGCTTTTACTGGACAATTTTGGACTGAACGTGGATGCGTGCAGGAGGCACTGTAGAATTGAAAGGCGGCACCCAGCATTTTGCGGTTGCCGTCTTTCGTCTGCCTCAGAGAAAAGAGCCACGGGGAAACAAGCTTATTCCGCTTGTCGGGCAGCCTCTTCGGCAACTTCGTTGAAAATATCTCTGAGCCAGGAGTGCCCTTTATCTTCTCGTGAGCGAGGATGCCACACAAGGCCGTATGTATATGTTCCCGCCTCCACCGGAGGGGTAAGGAGGGGCGTTTCGGCAAGTTCAGGCATTGCAGCGGCGAGACGGTATGGCAGGGTCAGAATCATGTCAGTGTTTTCAATGGATTTCGCGGCCACTACAAAATGAGGAATGACAGCCGCCACACGGCGCTTATGCCCCTTTTTCGACAGAGCAGCGTCAACATCGGAGTATGCATTCGTCAGTGAGGCAACAACCATATGCGGCGAATCCAGATACTCTTTAAGAGACAACGTACTCTGCTTGGCGAGGCGGCTTTTCTTCCCCGCTATACACACAAGTTTTTCTTGAAACAAAGGAGAAACGCAAAGGTCTTTATATACTGAATCCATTATGCAGCAGCCAAAATGGATATTGCCGCTCATGAGGTGCGATGCAATGAGGTGGTGATCTGCCGACGAGAAAAATAGATCGACGCTTGGTGCCTCCTGGCGAACACGAGCAAGGAGGGGTGATAGCAACAGGTATGTTCCATAGTCGGAGATGGCGATGCGGAATGTTCGCTTCATCGTGACTGCGCTCCAGCCGTCTCCAGGGTTCAAAACGGCATTGGCATGGTGAAGCGCCTTTTCAAGGTCATCCCGCAGTTCAAGCGCTTTTGCTGTAGGACGTATTCCACGCCTTTCCTGAATGAACAGGTCGTCGTCAAGCATGAGACGCAGTTTGGACAATGCGTGGCTGACCGCCGACTGGCTCATGGACAACTTGTGCGCAGCGCGGGTTACGCTTTGCTCCACAAGCAGTTCATGGAGTACGACCAGAAGATTCAAGTTTATATCTCTCAAGGTATGCATGAAAATAATTCCACCAATGAAATAATGCCATTAGGTATCCATGATGTTAATGGATAATATACAACCTGTAAACCAACGCATTGCCCGATGGCAGAGAGCATCGAGCAAAAAAGGAGACGGTATGCAGGATAAAACAGCGCTTTTTGTTTTGATTCCCGAATACGCGGATTGGGAGCCAGCGCTTTTAGCCGCTGGTTTGCGCTGGGGATTTGGCCTTTGGAGTAATCCATATGCAGTAAAAACGGTTTCGCTCACGAAAGAGCCGGTGCCCTCCATCGGAGGATTCAGTATCACACCAGACTATAGCTTTGATGACGCACCCGAAAAGTTTGCCGCGCTCATTCTTGTGGGTGGAACTGCTTGGCACAAACCGGATGCCAAAAAAGTTATCCCTTTGGTGCGTAGGGCTCTCGCGCAAAAAGCGGTTCTCGGCGCTATCTGTGACGCATCTGTTTTTCTTGCCGTGCATGGCTTTTTAAATAGATTGTCCCACACATTCATCGACCAATCTGTGTTGTCCGGCGAGGCCAAAGGAGAATACTCCGGCGAAGCATACTTTGAAAATAAACAGTCTGTGTGCTGCGGGAACATCATAACAGCCAAACCCACAGGGTATGTGGAATTCGCAACGGATGTTCTCTCTGCATTGCAGGTGTCAGACGAAAATAAAATCAATAGCTTCTATCAAATTTGTAAAACAGGAGATTGCTCAATCCTGCTGAATCACGATTAATTTCAAATTTGAGTAATTCGTCCAAGCTGCTGCGCACAGCAAGGCGTCCAACATCAGCATACCGCATGGCGTATGCATCTGGTGCCTTTTGTGTAGAGCGTCCTAGGTATGGCAGAATAAAGGCTGCATACCCTTGGGCGAACCAACGCCATCGTCTTATGGAGAAAAGGCGATAAAATCAGTGACGTAGTGTGCGCCATACGCGGCCTGCTCCAACCTCCAAGGAGTTTGGAAATGGCAAAACGTACTTACAATCATGTGGCACTGGAAGATTTTGAAATCAAGGCTCAAGAGTTCATCAGTCTGGCTTTTGAACTTTGTGAACGGGAACTACGCGAACACAGGCGGAATCAGGCAGAGGCCGGTAAAGCATTACAGTTCTCCATGCTCTCTGTGCTGAATAGTATCAAAGCATTCCGGGCTATCGTTCAAATAAAGCCTGAATAACCCTTTCATCCCGGCGCTTGCGGAAACGTGAGCGCCGTTCTTTTTTATGCGTTGAGCGAAGCGAAAAAAGGAACCCCCCGGCCTAGCCGGGGGTTCTTCATATGCGCCTGTAAGGCTTTCTTACCAGCCGCGCCCTAACAGGCGCACGGGCGATCTGACATTTGCATTTCTGTTACTTGCGGCCCGTAAAC
>NZ_JBAIYW010000481.1:0-6179 GCF_036763055.1 Desulfovibrio sp. 1214_IL3152
CCTGTCGGCCAGCTCCTTGCGGGCAGGGTTCACGGCGATGCCGCGTTCGGTCACAAGAACGTCCACTGTGGAGCCGAGGGTGGTAAGCGTGGTGCATTTTTCCACCACAATGGGCAGGCGGGCGCGCACCAGCGGTGCGACAATGACGGTCAGTTTTGCCCCTGCGGCGGCATCGTTGTGGCCGCCGGAACCGCCGATAATTTTTCCGTTGGAGTCGGTGGTCACGTTGACGTTGAAATCGAGATCAATTTCCGTGGCGCCCAGCAGCACGGCGTCCAGATAGTCCACGCAGTTGCCTTTTCTGCCGGGATTGGCGTAGGTGTCGGCGGATATTTCCACATGGCGCGGGTTCCGGGCAATGGACTTCACGCTGTCCAGGTCAAAGCACTGTACGTCAAAGATGTTGTCAAACAGCCCTTCTTCAAGCATTTCCACCATATATCTGGTTATGCCGCCAAGTAAAAAACCGCCGTGCAGCTTCATGGCGCGCATGTCTTCTCGCAGAAAAAGAGAGGCGGCCAGCGATGCGCCCCCTGCGCCGGTCTGATAGCAGAAACCGTCCTGCAGCAGGCCGGAGGCCCGTATGACCGCCTGGGCATTGCGGGCGATGGCAAGGGCCACAGGGTCTCTGGTCAGACTGATGGAGCCGGAAACAATACCGGCCGGATCGCCAATCTTGTCCACTACCACCACATGATCCACCACGTCGTGGGGTATGCTCACGCGGCCCAGACCGCCTGCCGCCACATGATCCGTGACGGCGATGACCTTTGTTGCATGCCGGGTATCCGGGATGACATAGCCCAGCGAGCCGCAGGCCGACGGCCCTTCGGTTCCCGTTATGTTGCCCAGGCCGTCCACGGCGGGCGCGGCCACCACGGCGATGTCTATTTTGAGCGAACCTTCGCCGATGGCGCGGGGCCGGCCACCGTGCGAGCGGAACATGACGGGCCTCGGCAGGATGCCGTCAGTCACGGCTTTTGCCAGGGGGCCGCTCATGTAGTCTGTATCAAGGCCGGTGATCACCCCGGCCCTGATGTGCTCTATCAGGCGCTCGTGTACGGGAAAAAGCGAAGAGCAGGCAACGGTTATGTCCTTGACGCCCAGTGCGGCCACGGCGTCCATCGCCATGTTCACCACATGGTCCCCGTTGCGGAGGTGGTGGTGAAAGGACAGGGTCATGCCGTCCCTGAGGCCGCATTGGCGCAGAGCGTCGGTAATGGAAGCCATATGTTTGCGTTTCATGAAAATATCCCCTTAGAGCAATTTCACTCTGAAATTGTTCTGGCGGCAGCGTCATCAGACGGCCGCCACGAAGGCGTAAGCGCAACTGTTTGCGCTGTTAAGCGCCGTAGTGAGCGTCTTGAAGCTCTGATAATGTATATTCTCAAAGCCAGAATGCCCTAGGCGTCGGCCAGAAGCAGAATGCGTTCCGCCCTTTTGATAATGGGCAGGTCAATCATCATGCCGTCCAAAGAAACCGCCCCCTTGCCTTCTTCGTCAGCCCTGCGGGCGGCGGCCATCACACGCTTGGCCCAGTTGACTTTTTCCGGCGCAGGCATGAACGCCTGATTCACCCGATGCACATGGTGGGGCGAGATAACGGCCTTGCCGTCAAAGCCGAGTTGCACGGCATAGGCGGCGTCTTTTTCCAGCCCCTCAAGGTCGGACACAAAGGGATAGGGCGTGTCGATGGCAAGAATGCCCGCAGCCTTGCACGCTGTGACGAGGCGGGCGCGCGCATGGGCGATCTCGGCCCCTTCGGCCGTGCGTTGCGCACCCATTGCCGCCGTAAAATCTTCCGCGCCCAGAAGAATGCCTTGCAGGGCCTTGTGCGCAGAAGCAATGGCGTAGGCGTTTTCCAGGCCAAGGGGGCTTTCGATAATAGCCAGTGCCTTGATCTGGGCCGTGACGTGGTATTTTTCCCGTGCGCTTTCAATGGCCTGTGCCACTTGCAGCACCTGCTCCGCATTTTCAAGCTTGGGAACCATGACAAAATCTGTTCCCGCGCGGACAACCGCCTCCATATCGGCCTGCCAGTACGGCGTGTCCAGCCCGTTGATGCGCACGGTTATGCCCACGCCCTGAGGGCGCAGCTCTTCGAGCGCGTGGCGCACCAGTGTGCGGGCCGCGTCTTTTTCCTGCTGCGCCACGGCGTCTTCAAGGTCAAAAATGACAACATCCGCGCCCAGGCATTGCGCGCTGGCAAGCATGCCGGGATTGTTGCCGGGCATGAAAAGAAATGTTCTGTTGCGCATTACATTTTCTCCTTGAAGCGGGCGATGGCGGTTTCCATACGCGCCTTGATGGTGCATTCCAGCGCTCCCTTGTCCTGCGCTGTCACTTCCACGCCATCAAGTCCGGAGGCGTCCATGCTTTGCTGTATGGCGGCTTTAATGTCATCGCCAAACTGGTGCATGACAATGCTGCTGAGGTTGATGGAGACGCCTTTTTCGCCGGTGGCTGTAATGGTGATGAAAATATCGTTGGATTCCAGCGTACCTGCGGCGGCACTGCATTGTGTAGACATAGCTTTCTCCTTGATGGCAGGTTGCCAGCTCTGGGGCATAGAGTTTGAGATTGGGTATTCTCAATTTTTTTAAACGGTTGTTGCGGCGCTTAACAGCGCAAACAAACAGATCTCGGGCTTTTGTGGCGGCCTTCTGCTCACGCAGCCGCCAGAACAATTTCAAAGTGAAATTGCTTTAAACAACGCCTGGTCAATGCCGCCCTGTATGATTTTTAAGTTTTTCTTCAAGCGCCGCTCCCTGCTCCGAACGCAGGAAATCCAGAGTCGCCTGCGGCAGAAGTCCGGCGAGTTCGGGCCAGGGCGCCGGGGAGGCGGTCTGCCCCAGCAAGGCCCGCACTCTTGAGGCGCTGACGGCGGTATGGTTTTTTTCAAGGCGGGGGATTTCTCGAAACATGATGCCGTGCTCTTGAAATACGTCCCGCATGGCGTCGTTGTACGCCGCAGTTACCGGGTCAAAAGGTTCGGAGCCTGCAAACCGGGCTTCTATACCAAGGTCGCGGGCTATGCGCGTGGCGAATATGGTGCTGTCCAGGATGGCATGAACTGTTCCCACCCTGGCATCGGCGGTGAAATAGGCGGGAAAACTGGCGCGTGAAACCATGTATGGCCCGGCGGGCAACACAAGGATATTCCCCACGTCCGCAAGCCCTTTTTGTACAAGGGCCAGACGCACGGCAAAGGGAAAAACGGAGCGTTCTTCTTCCACCACAAAGACCAGCAGCCGTTCGCAGGCCGAAGCCGCAGTGCGGGCAAGGTAGTCGTGCCCCAGGGTAAAGGGGTTGGCGTTCATGACAATGGCGCCAAGATGAAAGGCTGCGGCGCAAGCGCCGCTGGCATCTGTTGTCCGGGGGGGCTGCGTGTTCTGTCCGCTTTGCCTGCCTTCGTTCCAGTTGTGTCCGGCAATGACGTTTTGCACGGCGGCAAGCCAGTCGGCATAGCAGGGACGCCCCATTTCCAGCAGGGCGGCGTCCTGGCTTTTGCCCACAAGGTCAAAGCCGGAGGCTTCAAACTTGGGAGCTTCAGAGGCTTTGGTGAAGATAAAGAAGTGACGGACGCCTTCCTGCCTGCCGTGCAGCACAAGGCGGCTCAGGATTGCGGTGGACAGGCCGCCCTCACGCGCATGCGCGGCCACGCAGATGCCGCAAAGAATGTCGCCCGCCAGAAAACCGCAGGCAGCCATGCGGCCGTCTTCATAAAAACCGAGACCGTATGTGTGGCCGTCCGGCAGGCGCAGGCCAGCCTCTGCAAGCAGCTTTTCCGCCTGGGCCAGGTCATGGCCGGTGATGATTTCGTAGTAGCCCTGCATATGTTTTCCGGCGGTTTCGGCTATCCCGCGTCTTGCGCGGGATAGCCGGGTTTGTCAGAGCATTTTATCTGTTGTGCGGGCAATGCTCCAGACCTTCATGCGGATTCCCGAGACCCGTCAGAATGCCGTTGCCGTGTTTTATCCCACGTAGAACACGCGCATAAGGATCACGGCGGCGACCACTACGGCCGCACCGCCGATGCGGGTGGATATCTGCGCAAAGGGCATAAGCTCCATACGCCCGGCAGCCGAAAGAATGGCGACATCGCCGGTTCCGCCCAGACCGCTGTGGCAGCCTGTGACCAGGGCCGCTTCCACAGGGTACATGTTAAGGAATTTTGCGCTGAAAAAGCCCGTGGCGACCATTGCCAGAACCGTGGACATGACCGTGATGATATAACTGGGCTGAATGACGGCAACCACGTCCTGCCAGGGGGTAAAGCACACGCCCACGCCCACAAGAAGCGCCCATGTGAGGTTTTTGGATACAAACAGGTAGAACTGGTACGCCGCTTTTTCCGCCACGCGGGGCATAATGCCCGTGGCCTTGGCGATGGCTGCGGAAAGGATCATGATGATCGGGGCGGGAATGGGAATGAAAATATTGACCAGCATGCCGAAAAGGTAGAAGCAGCAGGCGGTCAGCAGGCCCATGCCCAGAATTTTTACGTCAATGGGTTCTTCTTCCTGCTTGAGGTTCAGGTTGTCGTCGCCCACGCGCACAAGTTTGCCGTTGCCGGTCTGGTGCGGGTTTTTCAGGGCATAGCGTTTGAGAATGCCCGCGCAGATAATGGCGGTAACGTTGCCGAGCATGGCGGCGGGGGCCACCATGGCGATAAAGCGCCCGGGGTCCGTACCCTGAATCTCAGCATATCCGGCCGAGAGAGGCAGAATGCCTTCGCCCACGCCGCCGGAAATGATGGGAATAACGATGTAAAAGAAGGTTTCAAACGTTCCGTGGCCGAGCAGGGTTCCCACGGCAGTCCCCACAAGGCAGCTTGCAAGCGTGCCGAGAATCAGCGGTACGAACATGCGCAAGAACCCCTGGATGAGCACTTCGCGCAGCATGCCGAGAATGCTGCCCGTCACCAGGCAGGCGATGTAGAAATAAAGAAAGTTCGCGCCCCCGTTTTTACCGGAGGTAAAATGTATGATGGCCGCTTTGGCGGGGCCGTCCAGCAGGCTGTAATACACAAGCACTGAAGGAATGAAGATGGAAAGAATGGCCGGGCCGCCGATGTCTTTCAGCACGGGAATGCGCAGGCCCATGTCGCCCAGCAGTATGCCCATAACCAGCATGACCGCGAAACCGCCGATCATGTCTTTGGGCAGCTTGCCGTAATAAGAGGCCAGAAAAATGATGATGGCAAAGCAAAGATAGAGCGGCAGGGGAACCGGCCCGATCTTGAAGTCGCACAGCCTGTTGAAAAGGCTGCCTGATGAATCCTCTGTCTTTTGCATGGGTAAACCCTCCTGACGGAATTTGATTTTTCTATATCCGGCAGCGGGGAAGAAGTCTTTTTATGTAATTTTATAGTGAGTTTTGAAAGTTATGTAAGCGGCCAAAATGACAGCCTTGCCCGGCGCGTATGGCCTGTGGAGCCGTGCAGGCGCATGCCTTTGGAACAGGCCTGGAAAAATGTGAATCCGTTATTGTTATTTAAAGCTAACTTTGTTTGACTTGTAAAATGTCATGCGCCATTATGCCGCATGTCCGATGCAAATCCCGTTTCCGCGCGCGAAGTGGCCCGCCTTACTATCCCTCAACTGGGGCTGATGTTTTGCCACATGGTCATGTCCATGACCGATCTTTGGGTGGCGGGACAGCTGGACGAAGGCGTTCTGGCCGCGCTCGGGTTTATCGCGCAGGTATACTCGCTGCTCATGCTGCTCACAGCCATTGTGGGCAGCGGCTGCATGGCGATGGTCAGCCAGTCGCTGGGCGCGGGAAAAATTTTACGTGCGCGGCGTTATTCCGGCCTGATCGTCTGCCTTTCATTTTCAGCGGGATCGCTGGTGGCGCTTCTGGCTGCGGGCATTCTGGCTGCTCTGCCTCTTGAACGCATGGTTCCGGCACATCTTGCGCCTGTGGCGCGCACCTTTGGTCTGGCGTATGCCGCGCAGTTGCCGTTCTATTACAGTCTGATCATGCTCAACTCCGTTTTTCGGGCGCACAAGCTGGTCTGGCTGCCCACGGCCACGCTCTGTTTTGTGGCGGGCATCAACTTTATCGGCAGCGCCGGGCTGGGTCTCGGCTGGTGGGGTTTGCCGCGTATGGGCTATGCGGCCGTGGCCTGGACGACGTTTGGCGCGTCCTGTGCGGGCTTTGTCTGCAATGTCTTG
>NZ_JBAIYW010000109.1:0-6123 GCF_036763055.1 Desulfovibrio sp. 1214_IL3152
GGGCGCCGATGGGCATGGCGATGCGGCAAAGCCGCGCCGCAAACGCCGCCGCAAGACGCAGAAAAACGAAAATCAATAGTTACAAGCCATTACAAGCTTACGGAGCCTTGAGTGAATACCTTCTTTATCACAACGCCCATCTATTACGTTAATGCCAGACCGCATCTGGGGCATGCCTATACCACCGTGGTAGCCGATGCCATGGCCCGCTACCACAAGCTGATCGGGCAGGATGCGCTCTTTCTGACAGGCACGGATGAGCACGGCGACAAGATTGTGCAGGCAGCGGAAAAGGAAGGCAAATCGCCCAAGGAGTTTGTGGACGGCATCAGCGCCCGTTTTCAGGCATTGTGGCCCCGGCTTGATGTGGCTAACGACCGCTTTGTGCGCACCACGGATCCTGCGCATGTGGCTTCGGTGCAGAGTTTTTTGCAGAAGGTTTATGATGCCGGGGACATTTATTTTGGAGAGTTCGGCGGCCACTACTGCTACGGCTGCGAACGCTTTTACACGGAAAAAGAGCTGGAAAACGGCCTTTGCCCGCAGCATCTGTGCAAGCCGGAATTCATAAGCGAGAAAAACTATTTTTTCCGCATGTCCAACTACCTGCCGTGGCTCAAGGAGCATATTGAGCAGAATCCCACGTTTATCCGGCCGGAGCGCTACCGCACCGAGGTGCTGTCCATGCTGGAATCCGGCGCGCTGGAAGATCTGTGTATCTCCCGGCCCAAATCGCGCCTGACCTGGGGCATCGAGCTTCCTTTTGACAAGGACTATGTGTGCTATGTCTGGTTTGATGCGCTTATCAACTATATCAGCGCTCTTGGCTGGCCGGACGGCGGGGATTTCGAGCGTTACTGGCCCGGCGAGCACCTGGTTGCCAAAGATATTCTCAAGCCGCACGCCGTGTTCTGGCCCACCATGCTCAAATCGGCGGGCCTGCCCCAGTACAGGCATCTCAACGTGCATGGCTACTGGCTTGTGCGCGACACCAAGATGTCAAAGTCATTGGGCAACGTGATTGAACCGGAAGAAATGGCGCAGCGTTTTGGGGCTGATGCCTTCCGGTATTTTCTGCTGCGTGAAATGCATTTCGGGTCTGACGCCAGCTTTAGCGACGAAGCGCTTGTGGGCCGCATAAACGCAGACCTTGCCAATGATCTGGGCAATCTTTTCAGCCGCGTTCTTTCAATGACTGCCAAGTATTTCGGCAGCCGCGTTCCTGCTCCCAAGCAGTTTGACGAGGCGGACAAGGCCATTGAGGATCTGTGCGCCACGGCCATGCGCAATTTCAGCCAGCTTTTCGGCAATGTGCAGTTTGCTCAGGGGATTGAGTCCCTGTGGGAACTGGTGCGCGCCCTCAATAAATACGTGGACAGCCAGGCTCCCTGGGCCCTGCACAAGCAGGGCAATATGGAACGCCTTGCCACAGTCATGTATGTGTTGCTGGCCGCCATGCGCAAAACGGCTCTGTGCCTGTGGCCGGTCATGCCTGTGGCCTGCGGCAAGATGCTGGAGCAGCTTGGGCAGCCTGTGCGGGAAAACACGCCGCCTGTGCCTTCTTTGGAAGACGAGATGGACAGTCTGGACGGGCTTGTGCCGGGTACGGCTGTTGCGGATGCCTCAAACCTGTTCCCGCGCATTGAGGTGAAAAAAGACCCGACCGCGGCTGAAAAAACCAAGGCCGCAAAGGCGCAGGCCAAGGCGGAAAATAAGGCGGCCAGGCAGCAAAAAGCCGACGCCGGTAAACCGGTGGAACCGTGCTCTTCCTGCGAAGGCGAGGCGGTTTCGGGCAAGCCCAATATCGAATTTGATCATTTCAAGACATTGGACATGCGTGTGGGAACAGTGCTGGTGGCCGAAAAGCACCCCAATGCAGACCGTATCCTGCGGCTGGAAATAGATTTTGGCGAAGGGCAGCCGCGCCAGATACTTTCCGGCCTTGCAGAGCACTACACGCCCGAGGTCATGGTCGGAAAGCGCGTTTGCGCAGTGCTTAATCTTGAGCCGCGCAAGATTCGCGGCCTCATGTCGCACGGCATGGTGCTCACGGCCGGGGACGGAAGTTCCCTGACCCTGCTTGCCCTTGACGGCAATGTGCCGGACGGCAGCGAAATCGCATAGCAAGCCCTGGCGCGGTTTCAAAGTGAAACCGCGCTGACGGCCGCATGGGCAGGCACCCGCCGCCAAAGCGTAAACACGGCTGCATCCGCTGCCGAAGGGCTTACGGATGAAGATGGCAGCGCTGTTTATTTGCGCTGCCGG
Source organism: Desulfovibrio sp. 1214_IL3152 (assembly GCF_036763055.1). Taxonomy (NCBI): domain Bacteria; kingdom Pseudomonadati; phylum Thermodesulfobacteriota; class Desulfovibrionia; order Desulfovibrionales; family Desulfovibrionaceae; genus Desulfovibrio; species Desulfovibrio sp. 1214_IL3152. The sequence goes on from NZ_JBAIYW010000109.1 coordinate 2,266, forward strand.
GCGCAGGAGAGAGCGTTTTGAAAACATTGCGGATGTACTCCGCAACGTCAAAACTCTCTAGTTTTGCGGCGTTGGTGCTTTTTGCTCCTGCCACAAGGCTCTCTGCGAGGCCGCGTCATTGCGCGGGCTGCGGGCTGCCCGGACTGATCCTGCCGGTTTTGCCGAAAGGCGTTTGGCCGAAGAAGTACAGATGCTACTCTGTCTTGACGGTATCGCTTTTTCGGAAAAGGCGTTCCAGAGACATGGCGTCCAGCGGAGTGAGGTTAAAGCGCATGCCTGCCTCATCCAGCAACAGGGCCAGGCTCTTGCGGGGGTCCCGCGCGCGCTCTTCCGCCAGATAGGCAGCGGCTTTTCGCACCAATTCACTCTGCGGCATTATGGTACTCATGGCGTACGTCCTTTTTTTCACTCATAGCCTGCAGGGCATTTTTTGGCAACGGCAGAACGCCGTGTGCCTGTATTCCGGCCGGCAGAACGACCGGCCAAACAGCAACTCGCCGCATGGCACCCATATACGAGGCCAGTTATGGACAATTTGCTCACAGCGTTGATATTGAGCATTGTGGAAGGATTGACAGAGTTTTTACCGGTCTCGTCGTCCGGCCATCTTATTCTGGTCGGAGACCTGCTCGGCTTTGTGGGAGAAAAAGCCGCCACCTTTGATGTGGTTATCCAGCTTGGGGCCATCATGGCCGTGGTGGTTCTTTACTGGAAGCGCTTCTGGGGGCTTGTAAGGCCACAGCCCTATGTCCGTTTCGCCGGCACGCGCGGTATCGTGCTGCTTATGCTCACTTCGTTGCCCGCCTGCATTCTGGGTCTGCTGCTGCACTCCTACATCAAGGAGTACCTGTTCCGCCCGTCCACTGTGCTCATTGCCCTTGTTGTGGGTGCCATCTGCATGATTTTTGTGGAAAAACGCAAATTCAAAACCACCTGCGTCAGCCTTGACGACATGACCCCCCGTTTGGCCCTGGGCATTGGCTGTTTTCAGTGTCTGGCCCTCTGGCCGGGATTTTCGCGTTCGGCGGCCACCATTATGGGCGGCATGCTGCTTGGGGCCAGAAGGCCGCTGGCAGCGGAATATTCCTTTATCGCAGCTGTGCCGATCATGGTCGCCGCCACGGGCTATGATCTGCTGAAAAACCTGAGCATGTTCACCACTGCGGATATTCCCTTTTTTCTTGTGGGCATGGCTGGTTCTTTTGTATCGGCCCTTCTGGCGGTGAAGGTCTTTGTGGCTCTGGTGGGGCGTATGACTCTTGTGCCTTTTGCCTGCTACCGCCTGCTGATCGCGCCTTTTGTATATTATTTCATGGTGAACTAGTTGCCGTTGCGACCATCGCGGAAATGTCGTTTTCTGTGCGTGAGCGGAAATATTTTGCGCAAGCGCAGGACGTACCGCGATATTGGTTGCCGCAAGAGAGGAACTTGTTGCGGAAAGTTTTTTCAAAATTGTTTCGTGCTTTCTGAAAAAACAGCATTTTGCGACCTTCGAGCGCAGCGCAAAGATAAAAATGTAGAAAAAACGAACAGGCACGGATAATTGGAAAAATTTTGCTTGCCAATCATGGCTAAATCTTATATTTAGATCGTCGCGCTGCCTGAGGGCGAGCGTACGGCAAGGTAGCTCAGTTGGTTAGAGCATGCGGTTCATACCCGCAGTGTCGGGGGTTCAAATCCCTCCCTTGCTACCATATAAATACAGGCACTTAGAATAATTGGAAGTGCCAGAGATATAAGGCGCTTATGCTTGAATGTTGTACACAAAGAATAAGCGGGCGCGCAAGTTGGCACTGATTCGTGCGCAAGTTGGCACAAGAGGCCACGTAAAAAAGCGGGGTAAAAACCCCGCTTTTGTGTCATTTTTGACATTCTGTTTCTGGCTTGGGATAAGGCAAAACAGGAAGCCTCAAACGCCGTTGCCAATCCGTTTTGAGGAACCTCACATATCGGTTGGTGCGATCGCGACAAGTTCATTTTCTGCAAAAACAGATGGTTCTCACCAAAAAATAAAAGAATCTCTTGAGAATGCTATTTTTGAGATGGAATATACAGAACAACATTAATATTTTACAATACAATTATACAATTAATAATACACATGCCATTAGCTACAGAGTTAAGGGGGGACTGCGCTCCCCCCTTAACTCTAAAAGGTCATCAAATCCCTATGCGATTGTCAAAGACCTAATCAGGCGGTCGCAATGTCAAAAAATCCCGTCATCCCTTGACCCAAATACGGCCTCATGTCTGGGCATGCGCCCTGGATTTGCACAACGATCTTCCGCGCGGCGGATCTATCTATATAGTCGCTGCAGCCATCAATCCGTATCCAGCGCCTATTGCGGTAGCAGCGCGTGGCCAGCGTCAGACCGCCTGTATCTGCAGTCAGCCCACGGCATGGGCCTGGCAAGTAGGTGCGTGAGCGCAGCAGCGCAGCCAGCCCATGATCGTTAACGGCCTGGCCAATATGATTACCCATGTCCGTCATGGCCGAAAACAGATCCAGCCCCCAGGGCCACAACTGACTCTGCGTGAACAAACAATCCTCAGCTATAATCCGTGCGCCCCGGTGCGCCCATGCGCCAAAGGCCCGCACATCAAACGCCTGCCCAAAATCATGCACCCAACAGCGGCGCATTGTGACTGTAGTGCCATCCTGAGCCTCCGGGCAACGGCGGCCTGAGCCGATGATAACGCAATCCTCCAGCTCCCATCGAGCATAGCGCACATCGTTGCCGGGGTGATCGCCGTTGCCAGCCAGGATAGCCTTGATACCGCCCAATATAACGACACCAGATAGCCGGACATCTGCCCCGTCAACACCGCTCAAGACCTCGTCCTGATCAACCTTGGGGCAAAGCCGAAAATCGTACACTCGTTGACGGATCTCAGTAGGCTGATGTGGACCGTACACCGTCAGGCCATCCTCGCCTGGCTTTGCAGGGCCAGTGCAGACGCCGCCGGTGATTCGATTAATGATGCTCATGGCCCCTACACCGCGTAACTAACCACTATGGCCTGCACGGCTTCGGCGGAATCGGCGTCGCTCACAGCGGTCAGCAAGGCGTCACGCCGGGCCTCGTGAATAGCTAACAAATCAGCATAACCTTCGGGGTCATCCGTGCGCCAGTCATAGAGAGCGGTGGCCACCTCATATGCAGCGGGGGGGATTGTGGCGCTCGGCATTGCGAGGCTTGCGGCCATTGCTGCCGTAAAACCTACCGTTATTTCAGTGCGCTTGGCGTTTTGCGCCTCGGTCAGCGTTGGCGGGGCTGGCGTATCGCTCCAACCATCCGGCAGAGGCCCATATCCTTTAATTTCGTGCGGCTGGCCATTTACATAGCCGCTTTTCCCCTTGTGATCTTCGACCTGTTCCCATTTTTCCCCCGTCCAGCGCGGCACCATGCCCTCAACGACTGTGGGGGCTGTGTACGTGGCGTTATTGGGCAGTAAACCGTAGTCTTCGACTTCTCCGGCAAAATAGCCGTCTGCAGTATATTGATAGCATTTAGTCATTATTAGACTCCTTTGCAGAATACAGGCGCATTAGTTCAAGCTGATCCAACTCTTGCCCTGACTCTAGATGCTTATAGATAATTCCGTTTATTCCGAACCCAGAAAACCGAAATCCATCGGTTTCTGCACCAACAAAATTACAGCATGTATCCAGACGGCCTGTTATTTCTCTCATGCGACACATAGGGTTTTTCCTTTTTATAACTCGCTCCCGGCGTGGGAGGCGTGCGTGGTGATGCTATTCGCGAAATATACGGCGACATATCCGGCGCTATTACGCATTTAGCGCGCAATACGACTGGCACCGCTGTCTTTAATGTTACAGACGGTCTGCCGCAG
>NZ_JBAIYW010000268.1:0-6051 GCF_036763055.1 Desulfovibrio sp. 1214_IL3152
GGCGCTGCTCACCAGCGAGGCGGCGTCTCTGCCCGGCAGGCCTGGCCCGGCGCAGGTAAAAAGCCTGGCAGCGTGCGTATTGGCATGGGTAATGCCCCCGTTGCCGTTCAATACCAGCAACGGATAACTCAACGATTCGTGCGCGTTGCGCAACAGGGCCTCAAGCCGCTGCCCGCTGACTTCAATATTCTGCTGGCGCACCCGCATGCCGATATAGTTGGCGAATGTGGTTACCAGCGCCAGGGCCTGTATTTCAGGACTGGCTATATTGCCGGAAATGGTCAAGACCGCCAGCACGCCTGAAGCGTCGGCAAGAATGGGGGCCGAAGCGCAACGCCACGAGTGAAGCGCCGCGCTGTAATGCTCATATCCGTAAATCTGCACCGGGCTGCAGCGGCGCAAGGCCATGCCGATGGCCGATGCGCCGACCTTGTCGATATTCCTGTCCGCGCCGGGCATATTGTATTGCGCGCGCGCCACGTCCAGCAGGTCCTTGTCACCCACTGTGGCAAGAATATGCCCGGATGAAGCGGTAAGTATGGCCATATGCCCTGTACCGTTGATGCACGCGTCCAGCATGTCCAGAACCGGGGCCGCAGCCGTCAGCAGCGCGGCGGAGCGGTCGCACAGGTCCCTGAATGGCTGACGCTCCAGCACCGGCACTTCAAGAACACGCAGGGGATCAATGCGCGCCTTACGGCTGAGCAGCCATCCGTCCAGAATATGCTCGGGGATGCGCCCGCGAATCTCACCGCCATCAATAAAATCTTTCCAGGCATCATGAATGGTTTGCTGATACACAGGATTTTGTGGTGAAACGCCGGACGAAAGACACTTCATGCCGTACTCCTTCTCTGCCTGTATCAAAAAGACACACAACTGTAGCGTAACGCTACAGTTGCTACATATTTTACCAATCGTGATTTTTTTGTGCAACACCAGCTTTTCTGCAGCCATTTGCGCCAATTTTATAATACAAATACTCTGGCAGCATTTTTGCAGTCCTCTTTTGCCAGAATATTTTGAAATGATGTTGCATCAGGCACAAGGGCGGTCTTTTTCAAAACCGCGCCCACGGTGGTATCGCAACCGGGCATGTGCCGACCATATCTCTTCCTGCAAGAACAGCAAATGCTGCGCAGGAAGAAGCCGCACAACATCCATTGAGGGTATGCTCTGTTTTCAATCGCCAACATCGGAGAAACTGATGCACAAGTATGACGCTTTTCTGGACGTAGCTATGCGTGCCGCAGATATTTCACGTCGCATACTGACGGAACACAGGCAAAAATATTTGTGCGGGGCTTACGGATTCAAAACCAAGAGTGACGCCAGCCCCGTTACGGAAACAGATGAGCGTGTGGAACGCGAAATACGCACGCTTGTTTCCGGAGCTTTTCCCGACCACGGCATGCTTGGCGAAGAATATGGAGCCGATGCGGCCACGGCCGAGTTTGTCTGGGTTATCGACCCCATCGACGGAACCCGGCAGTTCATCGCGGGCTATCCGTTTTACGGCACGCTCATAGCCCTTTGCCGCAACGGCGTTCCGGTGCTCGGCGTGGTGGAAATGCCGGTTATGGCTGAACGTTGGGTGGGGGTGCAGGGACGCCAGTCCACAGTCAACGGCCTGCCCATCCACACGCGCCCGCAGCCTGACCTGGCTGCCGCCCTGGCAGCCTCAAGCAATACGGAGTTCGTTTTCGACGCAGACAAAGCCGCCTACAACCGCCTGACGGCAGCGACCAAATGGCGCGTCTACGGCGGGGCCTGTTACGGCTACATGAGCCTTGCCGCAGGCAAGATAGACCTGTGCTTTGACAGCGGCATCATGCGTGAGGTGGACTACTGCGCCCTTGTACCCATTGTGGAAGGCGCGGGCGGCGTCATGTCCGACTGGGACGGCAAGCCGCTGACCATGCATTCGGGGATGCAGGTGCTCGCCAGCGGCGACAAGAGACTGCACGAACAGGTGTTGCGTGAAATAGAAAAAACCCGCTAGTCAACGGCTCACCTGTTACACCACGAGCGTATGCCATGTTAGATTTTTTCAAAGCATCACCTCCGCGCCCTGTCACCAAAAGTACCGAAGAGATCAACAAAGACTACAAGTATTGGCGACTCCACCTCATGACGTCAATCTGGCTTGGCTACGCCGTATTTTATTTTACGCGCAACAGCTACAAGTCCATCATGCCTGCCATGCTCAAAGACCTTGACTGGCAGCTCTCCGACGTGGGCATTCTGAGCACGATCTTTTATGTCGTCTACGGCTCTTCCCGTTTTCTGGGCGGCATAATCAGCGACAAGTCCAATCCGCGCTATTTCATGGGCGTCGGCCTTATTATCACGGGCATCATCAACATCGCCTTCGGCATGAGCTCTTCCCTGCCTGCTCTGGCCCTGCTGTGGGGCCTCAACGCCTTTTTTCAGGGGTGGGGCTGGCCCCCCTGCACCAAGATTCTCACCACATGGTACTCGCGCAACGAACGCGGCTTCTGGTGGGCCGTATGCAATACCTCGCACAATGTGGGCGGGGCCATTATTCCCCTGCTGGCAGGCTGGCTGGCCGTCCACTACGGCTGGCGCTACGGCATGATTGTGCCGGGCATTGTGGGCATAGTCATGGGTGCTGTTCTTTGCGTCATCCTGCGCGACCGGCCGGAATCAATGGGCCTGCCCAAAGTGGGAGAATGGCGCAAGGACGAACTGGAACTGGAGCAGGTAAAAAAGAGCGAAAGTTCGCTCACGACATGGCAGGTCTTGCGCCGTTATGTGTTCACCAACAAATTCATCTGGCTGCTGGCAGTCTCGTACGTGCTCGTTTACGTGGTGCGCATAGGCGTCAATGACTGGGCCAACATGTATCTGGTGAAAGAGCATGGGGTTGACCTGCTCGTGGCAAACAGCGCCATCACCATGCTCGAGATAGGAGGCTTCATCGGAACCATCGCCGCTGGCTGGGGATCGGACAAGATTTTCAAAGGTAACCGCATACCTATGAACATCATCTTCATGCTGGGCATCATGTTTTCGGTGGGCGCGCTCTGGCTGTTGCCTCTGACCTCAAAACTGGCGCTGGGAACGGTTTTCTTTCTCATAGGCTTTTTTATCTTCGGTCCCCAGATGCTTACGGGCATGGCTGCCGCCGAAGTCTGCCACAAGGAATACGCGGGCACAGCCACCGGCTTTGTGGGGCTTTTCGGCTACATGGGCGCGGCTCTCACCGGGCTGCCCCTGGCAATGATCATAGAATCCGCCAGCTGGAACGGATTTTTCATTGTCATGACCGCGGCCTCGCTGCTCTCCGCAGTGCTCATCATCCCCATAATCGGCGGCAAGAAATAGGCAGGGCATCCTGCTGCGCCAGGCCCTGTTCCAAGGGCAGAAGAGGACGGCCTTGTCACCTCCTTGCGAGGTGACAAGGCAAACCAGAAATCACGATGTTGACCAGAAACAAAAATATATTGTCGGCAGAGTATTTGCCGGAAACAATGCGAAACATTTTGACGGAGGCTTCATGAACAATATCCACGGTATTTTCGCAGTTACGGTTACCCACTTCAATGATGACGGCAGCATTGACTACAAGTCCATATCCAAGCATGTACAATGGCTGCTCCAGTCCGGCGTTCACGGTATCATGCCCGTGGGGGCCACCGGCGAATGGCCTGCCCTTTCCACACAGGAGCGCAGGCAGGTTGCCGAATTTGTCATGAAAGAGGTGGGCGGCAAGGTCCCGGTGATCGTGGGGGCCATTTCGCCCAATGTGGACGTTTCCGTTGAACTGTCGGAACATGCCGGTTCCATAGGCGCGGCGGGCGTCATGATCCTTCCCCCTCCCGGCGTACACCCGAGCCAGCATGAAATATATGAATTTTATAAATATATTTCCGCCAAAAGCCCCCTGCCGGTCATGGTGTACAACAATCCCGGCAGTTGCGGCGTGGCCGTGTCCCCCGAAACGCTGGTCAAGTGCGCCCAACTGCCCAATATGGGCTTTCTCAAGGAATCCAGCGGCGACATCATGCGCCTGACCCGATCTGTAGACGAGGTGGGCGACCGTCTGGTGGTTTTCTGCGGCTGCGAAAGCCTGGCCTATGAAAGCTTCGTTATGGGGGCCAAGGCATGGGTGTGCGTTCTGGCAAACATCGCTCCTGCCATGTGCGTCAGGCTGTACGACCTCATCGTCAATAAAGGCCAGCTTGACGAAGCCCGCCAGGTGTACCGCCGGATGCTGCCCCTGCTGCGCCTGCTGGAAGATACCGGGGAACTCTGGCAGGTGGTCAAGCACGCCCTGGCGCTCAAGGGTTTCGGCAGCGGCAGGCTGCGCCGGCCCCGCCAACCCATTTCGGAAGGCGTGCGTCTTGAGCTTGAAAAGGTGCTCGCGCAGACGGATTTTAACTGACGTCATATGCCGGGAGGCGGCCACGGGCCGTCTCCCGCACATGTTTTCATGCAATCAGGAACAGGGGAAACTGCCATGAGCAGCAAACATGCGGCCAGTGCCGTTGTCATTGGCGGGGGAGCCGTCGGTACGGCCGTGGCCTGCTATCTCGCCATGGACGGGGTGGATGTCGCCCTTGTTGAGCGCGGCGAGTTCGCCTGGGGTTCCAGCCGCCGCTGCGATGGCCATGTGGTCACCTATGACACGCCGCCGGGCGCCTACAGCCGGTTCTGCAAATGCGGGCAGGACATGTTTCACGATGCCGCCAAATTCCTGCCTGTGGACTTCGAATTCTGCCCCGAAGGCCTTGGTCTGCTGGTTGATGACGAGCGCGACCTTGAAGCGGTGCGCGCCAACTACGAAGGCAAGAAAAAAGAAGGCATTGACGTGACCCTGTGGGACAGGGACGAACTTCGCCACCACGAACCCAATATCGGCGACAGCATCCTTGCCTGCCTGAATTTCAATGGCGACTGCAAGCTTAACCCCATGCGCCTTTGTCAGGGCCTTGCCATGCACGCCAGGGCCAATGGCGCGACACTCATGACCGGAACCCGCGTCACCGGGCTGCATGTGGAAAAAGGCCGCATCACCGCTGTGGAAACGGACAAGGGGTGCATACATGCGGCCAATGTTGTCCTTGCGGCGGGCGTATGGACGCCGGAGCTTGCCCACATGGCGGGCATCGCCGTTCCCATCCGCCCCAGGCAGGGGCATGTGCTGGTCACGGAACGTGTGCGCAACCTGGTGGGAAAAAACTATGCCGAATATGGCTACCTGCTGACCAAGGACGGAAAAACACGGGGCAACGTCACTCCTGAAATGGAGCAGTTCGGCGTGGCTTTTGTGCTTGAGCCTTCCCATGCCGGAACCGTCCTGCTCGGCAGCAGCCGCCGCTATGTGGGCATGGACATTCGCCCCAACCCCGCCGTCATGCGCGCCATAGCCCAACGCGCCCGCCATTTTTATCCCGCTCTGGGCCAAACCCGGCTTATCCGCTGCTATGCGGGCCTTCGTCCCTGCACTCCGGATGCCAAACCCATCATCTCGCCCACCCACATCAGGGGACTTTTCATGGCTTCGGGCCACGAGGGCAATGGCATCGGGCTTTCCCTTATCACCGGCAAGCTCATTGCGGAAATGGTACGCGGGCAGTCTCCTTTTATGGACATAAGCCGCATGAGCCTTGACAGGTTCGGGCTTAATCCAGCGGCCCATACTCCAGAAACGGCTTCTGCCTGAGGAGAACGAGCATGTTTGTCAAAGTGACCCCTCCTGCGGGAAAGCAGGTAACCATTTATTTTGAAGGACAGGCCCTTGAGGTGCAAAGCGGCATCAGTGTGGCCGCCGCGGTGCTCGGCCCGTCACACGGCTGGACGCGCACAGACCATGAGGGGAACAAACGCGGCCCCTACTGCCAGATGGGTGTGTGCTTTGAATGCCTTATGACCATCAATGGCGTGCCGGACCAGCAGGCATGTCTCATTACCGTGGCCGAAGGCATGCGGGTGAACCGCCAGAACGGCGCACCGGACTTCGCCAGGGAGGCGGACCATGCGTAGCGTGTGGGATGTCATTATCGTGGGGGCCGGACCGGCCGGCAT
>NZ_JBAIYW010000610.1:0-5979 GCF_036763055.1 Desulfovibrio sp. 1214_IL3152
TGCAGGTCGACGCCCCCCACGGAAAGTGACGCGGCGGGCGACCGGCTTGACACTGACACCCTGCACGGCAGACTGTTCTTGTACCTTCTGGCGATCGCCTGTTTTTTTGCGGCCCACGCCCTGCCCAACTGGTCTTTTTCCGGGCCGCCACAGGGACTGGACTGGAGCCGCATGGTTTCAGCGGTGCTCGGCACTGCCACCCATGACTATTTTACAAATTTCGCCCCTGCCGGAGCCGTGGCCCTGCTGGCGATCTCGCTGGCCCTGCGTGAGCGTGCCGGCACTGCCGCCGCCATGCCGATAAAAAGCATCTTTTCCGCGTCGGATATGGAAAAGGCCGCCCGCTGGTGCGCCCTGTGGGCCATGATCGGCTACATACCCCGTTGCATCGACCGCTGGGGCCTGTTTATCGGGCTTTCTTTCAGCGGTCAGGCGCTGCCGGACTGGCTCATGCCCCAGATTGCGGGTCTTGTGCCTCTGACCTTGGCGGTAACCTGCTGGGCCATCCTGTTTACCCTGCGGTCCCGGGTGCAGTTTCTGTGGCTCAACTGGCTGGCGCTGGCCCTTCTGGTCATCCGCCAGAGCCTGCCGTTCATCACCTTCCTGCTGCGCAGCGCGGCCTGAACCGCGCAAAAAACATGCCGTCTCCGGCTGCACGGATCATAACGCCAAGACAAAGCGAGGCCCGTATGCGTTCCACCCTTTTTTTTCTGCTGCTTCTGATCTGCGCCCTGAACATGGGCGGCGTCCATGCCGCACAGCCTGCTCCTGCCGTGAACGGGGCGGAGGCCAGGGACTTCACCCGCTTCAGCGCAATCCTGCCCGCCGGATGGGACGGAGAAGAACGCACGGGCTTCCATTCCGGCAAGGATGAAGAGTGCATGCTGATTCTGGGCATCAAGGATGAGGCCGGAGAAAACTATCGGGGGCTTGTGAGCATTTTTATGCTGCCCAATGACAAGCAGGCCACCAGCGAAAGCCTTGCCCGTGAGCTGACGCGCTTTCAGGTTGATGCCACCGAACCTTCACAGGAAGGGCATTTCTGGTCATTTACAGGCGAACCGCGCAGCCAGGCGTTCAAGGCTCCGGCCCTGACAAAAGTGCACGCCACGCACGACATGGTGCTTATTGCCATTATTCAGGACCCTGAAAGTCTGGGCGGCCAGACCGTTTTTGAAAACCTGCGGGGCCTCACCCCCCAGACCCGCCAACTGCTTGGCCGGTAGCCGCTTTTCCCACACTTCGCCCCCCGGGAGCAAAGCAGCCTGCCGTCTGATATCAGCGGGAGGCTGCTTTTGCGTGTGACACGCCCGCGCCGTCGGCGCGGACTTGACTCCCACCGTGAAATTACCTAGTAGTCAACACCAACATGCACCTTTAACCAAAGCAAAGGACCGTAATGGACAGCGTACCCGGTAGTACGGAATATCCCAGTAGTCGCTGGGAACACACGATAACCAGGTTGCCCCGGGCAACAGGTCTCGGTCTGTAACGGATCCTTCCCGCTCGCCGTCGCCTGTTCCGGGCATCGGAGGCGAGCCATGAAACTCTCCCTTTTTTCCTGCGTCATGCTGGCCGTATTTTTTTTCGCCAGCAGTTTTGCACTGACGTTGACCGTATCTTCCAGAAATCTGCGGCTTTTTACCGCAGAATCCCTGGCTTCTCGTATTACGTCCGCCAAATCCGCCCAGTGAAATCCGACGGACGCCAATACCCCGAACCGAATCCCCTCACACGCGCGCGCAGCGCATAGCCGCGCTGTCTTTCAGACAGGTGCAAGGAAAGGAGCTTTCCAACAATGGACCATCCTCCTAGTCGGCCCGCAGCGTCTTTTTCAACAAAAACACGCAGCGGGTATGGTGTTTTCAACTTTCTTGCCTCTGCGCCCGCATACAGCGACATAGCCTGATACTATACAGCAGGCATGCGCGCCGTCTGCCGGGTGCAGGAGGAGACATGCCATGTTTTTCACTTTTCCCAATAAAAATCAGCCCCACAATTCCCATAAGGGCCAGTGGGCCGCCCGGTCCACCGAACAGACCGTGGATGCGCTTTTCACAAAACTCGACAGCGAAAAAGACGGACTGACCGAAAACGATGCCCGCGTGCGCCTTGAGGCCGAAGGCCGCAACGAGGTGGCCCGCGAGCGTGTTCCCAATCCTCTGGTGCAGTTCCTTCACGCTTTCAACAATCCGTTTATCTACGTTCTGCTTATCATAAGTGCCGTCAGCTTTTACAGCGACTACTGGCTTCCGCTCCAGAACGGTGAAGAAACCGACGGCACGGGCGCAACCATCATCGTGACCATGGTTCTGATCAGCGGCATCATGCGCTTCTGGCAGGAATTTCGCTCCAACAAGGCCGCCCAGGCCCTGCAAGCCATGGTGCACACCACCGCAACGGTTACCCGCCGCGATGCGCAGAATGAGTCTGTAACCCGCGAAATCCCGTTGGATGAACTGGTGCGGGGCGATGTGGTACGCCTTTCCGCCGGGGATATGGTTCCCGCAGATGTGCGCCTGCTTGACTCCCGCGACCTTTTCGTCAGTCAGGCGGTGCTCACCGGCGAATCCCTGCCCGTGGAAAAATACGACACCCTGTCCGACGTGGCGGAAAAAAGCGCTGACGCCCAGGGATCATCCGGGCAGGCGCTTGATTCGCGCAACATGTGCTTTATGGGAACCAACGTGGTCAGCGGCACGGCCACGGCCCTTGTGGTAGCCACGGGGGCGCGCACCTACTTCGGCTCACTGGCGAAAAACATTGTGGGCAGCCGCTCGCAAACCGCCTTTGACAAGGGGGTCAACAGCGTAAGCCGCCTGCTCATCCGTTTCATGCTCTTTATGGTGCCCGTTGTTTTCCTCATCAACGGCTTTACCAAAGGAGACTGGAGCGACGCCTTCATGTTTGCCCTTGCCATCGCCGTGGGCCTGACTCCCGAAATGCTGCCAATGATTGTCAGCGCCAATCTGGCAAAAGGCGCCGTAGCCATGTCCCGTCGGCAGGTTGTGGTCAAACGGCTGAATTCCATTCAGAACTTCGGTGCAATGGACATCCTGTGCACCGACAAGACCGGCACCCTGACCCAGGACAGGATCATCCTTGAGCGCCACGTCAACCCGCTGGGCTTTATGGACGAATCGGTGCTGGAACTTGCGTGGCTCAACAGCTTTCACCAGAGCGGCATGAAAAACCTCATGGACAGGGCCATTGTCCGCTATGGCGATACTGAGGGAAACAGCCTGCCGCGCCACCTGCGCAAGGTGGACGAACTGCCTTTTGACTTTGTGCGCCGCCGCCTTTCCGTAATCGTGGCAGAGTCCGACACGGAACATCTGCTGGTATGCAAAGGCGCCGTGGAAGAAATGCTTTCCATAGCCTCCAGCGTTTACGTGCAGGGCCAGGTTGTGGAAATGAACGAAAAATGGCGCGAAAGGCTCATGGATCTGGCGCGCTCTTACAACCGCGACGGCTTCCGGGTACTGGCCCTCGGCACAAAGGTTTTCAAGGGCAGCGAAGTTCGTGAGCAGTACACCGCCGCGGCAGAAGGCAACCTTGCCATCCGGGGCTTCCTGACCTTTCTTGATCCGCCCAAGGACAGCGCCGGCCCGGCCATTGCCGCGCTGCGCGAGCATGGGGTGACCGTCAAGGTTCTTACGGGCGACACGCCAGTCATCACGGCCAAAATCTGCCATGACGTGGGTCTTGAGCCGGGAACAGTTCTGACCGGCAATGATGTGGACGCCATGAATGATACCGAACTGCTGGCTGCCTGCGACAGCCATGACGTGTTCGCCAAGCTCACGCCCATGCAGAAATCGCGCATTATCAAAACATTGCAGCAAGGCGGACATACCGTGGGCTTTCTTGGCGACGGCATCAACGATGCGCCCGGCCTGCGTGACGCCGACGTGGGCATTTCTGTGGATACGGCTGCTGACATCGCCAAGGAATCCGCAGACATCATTCTGCTGGAAAAAAGCCTCATGGTTCTTGAGCAGGGGGTTGTCAAAGGCAGGGAAACATTTGGCAACATCATGAAATACCTTAACATGACCGCAAGTTCCAACTTTGGCAACGTGTTTTCGGTATTGGTTGCCAGCGCCTTTATTCCCTTTTTGCCCATGCTGCCCGTGCAGTTGCTGCTTCAGAACCTGATGTACGACTTTTCTCAGCTTTCCCTGCCCTGGGACACGGTAGACAAGGAGTTTTTACAAAAACCGCGCAAGTGGGATGCGCAAAACATCGGCCGTTTCATGGTCTGGCTCGGTCCCACCTCTTCAATCTTTGACATTACCACCTATGCGCTCATGTGGTTCGTCTTTGGCGCAACCAGTGTGGAGATGCAGTCCCTCTTCCAGTCCGGCTGGTTTGTGGAAGGGCTTCTTTCCCAGACCCTGGTGGTGCACATGCTCCGCACCAGAAAAATCCCCTTTGTGCAGAGCACGGCGGCCCTGCCCGTTCTGCTGCTTACAGGGGCCGTCATGGCGCTGGGCATTTACCTGCCATTCTCGCCGCTGGGCGGGCTGGTGGGGCTTGAGCCGCTGCCCTGGAGCTACTTTCCCTGGCTGGTCGCGACGCTGCTTTGCTACTGCTGCGTGGCTCAGGGCATGAAGGTTGTTTACATCCGCAGGTTCGGCCGCTGGTACTAGAGCATTGCAACAACAGGGCAATTTCAAGGTGAAATTGCCCTGTTTGGGCCGCCTGCGCCGTAAGCGGCGCAGGCGGCTTGGCCGGACGAAAAACGCGCAGGAAACCCGTCACGGTTTCCTGCGCGTTTTCATCTGCATGCGAGAAATGTTCTGTCTGGCGGGCCACGTTTGCGCCGCTGCCGGGTTATTCCTGCTCAAGTTCGTGCTTGAGCCATGTTCTGACCGCAGGAGTAGGCGCGCTGATTCCGCGCCACTCGCCGTGCTCCTTACGAAAATCTTCCATCAGATTCTTGGGCAGGGGCAGACTTATAAGGTCATCGGCCCTTTCGGAGTTGCGGCGCACAAGGCGAATCATGGGCGGGCTCTGCCAACTGTCCACCACAAAGTAATGGGCCACGTCATCCTTTGAGCGAACCGGAGGATACTCCGAATGCCAGTCATTGTTACCCCATTCAAGATACATGGTCACGGCATGCTCGGGGGTCAGGTTCCAGTCTATATCGTAAAGTGCGAAGTCCTTTAGTTGCGACATGGTGTCCTCCTCATGGGCTTTCTTTAACAATAATCATTCTTGACAAAGCTGGCAAGGGGTGCGCATGCCAAAAACTTACACTCTTCTCACGTTTTAAAAGTGACCACAGTCACAAAAGATTGTAATCAGCGCGCCTGCCGGCAGTCCAAAAAACCCTACCCAATGCCACAATTCAGATTTCCTTTACAAGAACCCAGAATCAGGATTGTCTACTAATAAAACACATGCTATTCGTTATCGGCAAAACTAACCCAAACGGAATATCGCGGAGGACACCATGACGAAAACCATACGTCAGGTTACATTCGAACTTTTGCGTGAACTGGGCATAACCACTGTTTTTGGCAACCCTGGTTCAACCGAAGAAACGTTCTTGAAAGATTTTCCCAAAGATTTCAGATATATTCAAACACTGCAAGAAGCCTCCGCCGTGGGCGCCGCCGATGGCTACGCCCAGGCCACACGCAAACCGGCGCTGGTGAACGTGCATACTTCCGCCGGTCTGTGCAATGCCATGAGCAATATCCTGACGGCCAGCATGAACAAGACGCCGCTGATCATCACAGCCGGCAACCAGACGCGCGAAATGCTCCTCATGGAGCCATGGCTCACCAACGTTGAGCCTGCCGAGCTGCCCAAGCCCTGGGTCAAATGGAGCTACGAGCCGGTGCGCGCCGAAGATGTGCCCGCTGCCTTCATGCGGGCCTATGCCATGGCCATGCAGCCCCCGGCCGGGCCTGTTTTTCTTTCCATTCCCCTTGATGACTGGGACAAGCCCGCGCTGGGCAAACCTGT
>NZ_JBAIYW010000220.1:0-5908 GCF_036763055.1 Desulfovibrio sp. 1214_IL3152
CGGGATGCCGCCGCCTTTTTGCGCGCACTGGTGGCGCTGCAGCGCCCCCCCACGGTTTTTGACGCAGACGCACTGGCAGTAATGGCGCAGCAGCGTGACCTTCTGGACGCCATATGTGAAGAGGACATCCTTACCCCTCACCCCGGCGAGGCAGCCATGCTTCTGGGGTGTTCCGCCCAGGAAGTCCAGGATGACAGATGGGCCGCACTGGACGGCCTCTGCTCCCTGAGCCGTGGGGTCAACATCCTTAAGGGAGCCGGAACCCTGGTACGGCAACAGCGAGGCCCCATCGGCATTTGCCCCTATGACGTGCCACAGCTGGCTGTGGGTGGTTCAGGCGATGTACTGGCAGGCTGCCTTGGTGGCCTGCTGGCCTCAAAACAGGATTTTGCGCATACCGACAAACGGGAATGCGCCTTTTCCACAGGTCCGTCCCTTATAACAGCCGGGCAAGGCGTGGCCCTGCACGCCCTGGCCGGACGTTCGCTTGCCGCCCATTGGCCCGTGCGTGGCAACACGGCTGCAGCCATCGCGGATGCCCTGCCCCACGCTCTTCACAACATCACCCAAGACCAGGAAGATGACCTTGCATGGCCCGGATAACCCTTGCCACCCTTGATGATACCCGCCGCTTTGCCGGTCTGCTGGCGCACGCGCTGGACAACGTACCCGAAGTGAAAACCCTGTTGTTGCGCGGAGACCTCGGCAGCGGGAAAACAACGCTGACGCGCTTTATGATTTTGGCCCTGCCCGGCGGTAATGAAGCAGAGGTAGCCAGCCCCTCTTTTACGCTGTGCAACCACTACCCCACAGTACCGCCCGTACTGCACTGCGACCTTTACCGCTGTCCAGGATCCGTGCCGGAAGACCTGCTGGAGGCGCTTGATAACCTGAGCACTTTAATTATAATTGAGTGGGCAGAGTTTTTGCCCGATCAGGAGCGACCCGAAGAATATCTGGACATCGCGCTGAAGGCATGCGAAGAAGGTCACTTATTGACGCTGCAAGCCTGCGGCCGTAAGGCCGAGGCCCTGTTGCGCCATTTGTGCGAACAATGGACTTTAGGCAGAGTCTGAACCCTCGGAACTGCGTTCGTACAATTGGCCTGTTGTACACTGTGAAGGATTGTGGGCAATGGATACAGGCATGAAAATTTTAGTGCAAAAGTTTGGCGGCACGTCGGTAGCCAAGCTTGAATCTATGAAGCAGGTGCGGGAAAAAGTTCTGCGCGGTCTGGCACAGGGCTATAAGGTTATAGCCGTGCTGTCGGCCCGGGCCGGCGAAACCAACCAGCTTCTTGCTCTGGCCGGCGAGTGGTCAGCCACCCCTGACAGCGCGGAATGTGACGCCCTTGTGGCTACGGGCGAACAGGTTTCCATCAGCCTGTTCACCATGCTGCTCAAGGATGCGGGCATTCGCGCCCGGTCTTTGCTGGGCTGGCAGATTCCCATTACCACCGATGATGATTTTGGCCGCGCACGCATTCTTTCCATCAACAGCAAAGCCCTGTACGGCTTTCTGAAAGAACATGACGTGCTGGTAGTTGCAGGCTTTCAGGGCTGCACTGAAAACGGTCGCATCACCACTCTCGGGCGCGGCGGATCAGACACTTCGGCAGTGGCCCTTGCTGCGGCCATGGGTTCCGCCGAGTGCGAAATCTATACGGATGTTGACGGCGTTTACACCACAGACCCCAACATCTGCTCCACCGCCCGCAAAATGGACCGTGTAGCCTATGAAGAAATGCTGGAAATGGCGAGCATGGGAGCCAAGGTTCTGCACATCCGCTCGGTAGAATTCGCTAAAAAGTATAAGGTTCCCGTGCGGGTACGCTCCACATTCAGCAATGATCCCGGCACTCTCGTTACTCAGGAGGATTCCACAATGGAAGCCGTTCTTGTTTCCGGCATCGCATATGATAAAGATCAAGCCCGCGTAACCATTCGCGATCTGCCGGATGTACCGGGAATGGCCGCCGCCGTGTTCGGGCCGCTTTCCGAAAAGGGCATTCTTGTTGACATGATCGTGCAGAACACGAGCCTGGACGGTCATACCGACATTACCTTTACCATTTCGCGTAAAGACCTGCAGCAAACGCTCGCAGTGATGGAAGCTGTGGCCGAAAAAACCGGCGCTTCAGAAATTCTGCACGATGTCAGCGTTGCAAAGGTGTCCGCCATCGGCGTAGGCATGCGCAACCATTCCGGCGTTGCCGCGCGCACGTTTGCCGCCCTCACGCACGAGGGCATCAATATCCTCATGATAAGCACTTCTGAAATCAAGATTACAATCCTGATTCAGGAAAAATACGTTGAACTGGCCGTCCGTATTCTGCACGATACCTTCGGGCTTGATTGGGACATCGGCTAAGCCCCCTCATATCTGAAAAACCCGACCACGGCACAATCAATGTCGTGGTCGGCCATATAGGGTATTTTAGCCATGTCGTCAGTAAAGATAACTGTTGCCGACATCGTACCCGGGATGTATCTCGTCAGTCCCGGGCTTTCGTGGATCAAAGCCCCTCTCTTGTATATGGAAGAGGGGCTTATCACGTCGCGGGAAGAGATTGCGCAGATCATCAAGCAGGGGTACACAGAAGCCTACCACGACCCTTCACGCTTCCGCCGGCTGGATGAGTTTGCAACAGATCAGGAAGAAAACATCTGGCCTGACCCCAAAGGCCCTCTGGTTTCTCTGGATGAAGAGATTCCCAAGGCCGCTGCCATTTATGCAGACTCTTTTGAGCATGTGCGCAGCCTTATGCAGGCCGCGCAAGGTGGTGCTGTTGACGTTGCGGCCTCCCAACCCTACGTGGAATCCATTGTCAACAGTCTTAACCGCAATGTGGATGCGCTGGTTTCATTATCAAAACTTAAAAGTTCTGACGAATACACCTATACGCATTCCGTCAATGTAACCATTTTTGCCGTAGCCTATGCGCATCACCTTGGCCTGCCGGAAGAAAAACTTCACCTGGTGGGCATGGCCGGGCTGTTTCACGATTTTGGCAAGGCCTTTATCCCGCAAGAAATACTCAACGCGCCGCGCAGGCTTACGCCCGAAGAACAGGAAATCATGCAATCCCACGTGGTTCTCGGCTACAATCAACTGAAAAAAGCGGACAACATACCGCCGGAAGTTTTGCAGGCCGTTGCGCAGCACCACGAGAAACATAACGGCACAGGCTACCCCTATCGGCTGGCCGGCAACAAGATCGGCATTTATGGGCGCATTCTTTCAGTCAGCGACAACTACGACGCCCTTTCGGCCAAGCGGGTGTATAAAACACCCATGCCCGCCAATATCGCTCTGGCAATGATGTACAAAATGCGCGGCCAGGCATGGGCTCCCGGCTATGTGGAACGCTTTATCAAGATGATGGGCATTTATCCTGTAGGCACTCCGGTGCAGCTGTCCAGCGGCGAACAGGGCATCGTGTGCCGCTCAAACCCAAGCTTTCCCGCACAACCGTGTGTTATTATGGCCTTTGACCCTGAGGGCAGACCCATCAACCCCATATTTCTGGACCTGAGCAAAGAGCACGGTCTGGAAATCGAGCGCTCTCTCACAGGGGCCGATGCCGAAAAAATGGACATTGCAGCGCTTTTGTCACAGGCTTGGCAATAGCGCGCTTCATTTGAACCGGCTTCACCCTGGGCAGGCGCCTGCCGCAAAGACCCGGCGCTTTCAGTTTTTACCCCAAAGGATTTTGCCGCTACGGCAACCCCTTCATCCGTGACGGTAAACGCTTGCGAGCGCTTCGTAAAAAGGAACCCCCCGGCCTAGCCGGGGGTTCTTCATATGCGCCTGTAAGGCTTTCTTACCAGCCGCGCCCTAACAGGCGCACGGGCGATCTGACATTTGCATTTCTGTTACTTGCGGCCCGTAAACGGGCTCCCTGGGTATGGTAAGCTCAGTTGGTCGCCAAGCTTGTCTGACCCAAGCTGATGCTTAATGTAGTCCTGAATCTTGGCTTTGTTTTTACCTACCGTATCAACATAATATCCACGGCACCAAAATTCTCGATTGCGCTATTTGAATTTCAAGTCGCCGAATTGTTCGTAGATCATCAGGCTGCTTTTACCCTTTAGGTAGCCCATAAAACTTGAGACACTCATTTTGGGGGGAATCTCAAGCAACATGTGGATGTGATCAGGACAACACTCTGCCTCAACTATTTTCACATCTTTCCATTCGCACAATTTCCGCAGAATTTCGCCTATTGCTCTTTTCTTTTCACCATAAAACACCTGTCGGCGATACTTAGGTGCAAAAACAATGTGATATTTACAGTTCCAGCGCGTGTGGGCTAAGCTTTTCGTGTCACCCATCGTGACCTCCTTTTGATTTGTTGACTCGCAGTTGCCAGACCGCGAGATTTTTTAACAAATCAAAAGGAGTTTTACTCACTTGGGCAAAGCTATAAGCTTTTTAGAACCCCCCGCCTAGCGGGGGGTTTTCTAGTTACAATAAGCCAGCCCCGCCGGGCAGGGCAGGAATGGAGCCGCCGAAGGTAGGCCCACTTCCTCTGTCCTGCCCTCGCATTTCAATATTGAAAGGCATACGAACGTATACAGAGGCATACGAAAGCATATTTTTGGAAATTATTTGCCAAAATATGCGAACATATATGAGCTTATGCCAGAATATGCCTTTGTATGCTTCTGTACCTTTGAATATGTCTTTGTGGTCGAACATCTATCAAAATATCCTAAAATATATTGAACGCCAAAGCTCAAATATATTGAAAGCATTTGCAGGTAATTGCTCGATGTTACACGAGCTTGATACTCCATGAAAGGCATTGAACAGGTGAAACGACGTTCATATTCCTGCATGTTATTTTATCATCGTGTATTGAATCCAAAAGGCAGGACAAGGGAGGTGGGCCCACCTTTTGGGTGTTTCCCCTCCCGGCCTGCCCTGCGGGGCTGCTTATTCGCCCTGGCGGGCTCAACGCAAAAGGAAGATGGCTCACGAAACTTTTGCCGCGGAGACACGCTACAGCGCCTTCCCCAAGGCACATGCAAAAAATGTTCTTGAGTCTGAATGGAAGTCTTCATAAAAGACGGAAATTTGTATTTTTTTGTGTATGGTTATGGCGAGACGGCATATGTTTGAAGGAATAAATATTTCAGCAGATTATGAACAAAAATAAAAAAATATTGGGCGTCCCTCTTGACTGGCGCAGGCACGTAGTTATTTTTTTATTATAGACTGGAAACCTTACGCCCACAAGAAAAGGGCGTAGGCAGCAGACCAGTCATCGGGCAAACGCCCCGGAGTTGACCGGCCCCCTCCATAAAAGCGGAAGGGGCTTTTTTCGTGCTCCGGGGTTTTTGATTCATTAATCGTGTAACAGGAGGATATTCTGTATGGCTAAGGATTTGAAACCGTATGTTCTTTTGAAAACCCAAGACCAAGTCAGTGGAAATGGCGACCAAGCTCATCTGTTCGATTTTGACGGATATGACGCGAACGGGAAAACGGCACAGGGTGTTTCTAAAAACTCCATTTGCAACATGGTCACCAAAGAAAAGTCAGGGTGGACTTTGTCTGGAGAAACTGACTCGGAAGAGTTGCGAGTGAAGATCGCAAAGGCTCAAACCCGTCAGGACATTTGCGGGCAATGCGTGGGTCGTCTTTATAAGTGGGACTAATCCAGGCGGGATAAAGCGCGGCGGTTGAGCGCCTAATTTTCCCCGGAGAGTGCGGCTCTCCGGGGATTTTCATTTGACGTACCACCATACCCGAATTGTCCGAGGACATAACGTGTTCGGTAGTGTCCAGAATTTTTCGCACATTTTGTAGCTGCCATGTGGTGTCAGGTCTGGCGCTGTCTTGAAGCTGGCGCGTGCTTTGCGAGCGGGACGCTAAGTGGCGATCCCGCGCTGCAATGCCCGTG
>NZ_JBAIYW010000532.1:0-5878 GCF_036763055.1 Desulfovibrio sp. 1214_IL3152
TCTGGCGGCTGCGTGAGCAGACGTTCGCTACGGAGGCGTAAGCGCAGTTTATCTGCGCGGTTAAACGCCGAAGTGAGCGTGCCTTAAACTTTGAGAATGTATATTCTCAAAGTTAATCTGCTCTAGCAGCCCCGTAGGCCTGAAACAGGCTGCGGGCATAATGTTCACGGTATCACAATAAAGCGTGACATAAAAGATGCGTAAGGGCCAAAGCCCTTGGAATCTACGCCGGATACCAGCAGAATACGCGCCGAAGGCGGACCGGACACGGACGGAATACGGGACGCGCACGGACGGCTCGCCGCATACGCGCGGAAATGCCGAATGCTGCGCCAGACAGGCCATGCTCAAAACGGGTAGAATGCTGCCCCTGCGGCGCTTGTGCATTGCGCGGGCAAAGAAAGCCTCCGGACAGCGGCCTCACGGCATTTTTTCCGATCAACGCAACAAGGAAAAAAAGAAAGGAGGCAGGCAGGCAGGCAGGCAGGCAGGCAGGCAGGAAAACGAAAAGGATAAAAAATCAGTCAGCCAGCAGGCGCACCGCCCCGGCAGGAAAACAGGCAAAAACCTTTTTACCCTCAACAAGGTGCAGCTTGCCCACAGCCCTTGTATCAAGGGTGGCCCGCAGGGTCGTGCCGTCCGGCAGCCCAAGGCAGACAAAGGTTTCCACCATGTCCGCATGCAGGCTTTCCACCACGCCGCGCAGGCAGTTGGCAAGGCTGGCAGGCGTTTTTTCCGTGCAGACCACAATACGTTCCGGGTCCACATGGGCGCTCAACACCTGATTTTCATGCAGCTCGAGCAGCCCCGCCTCTTCGGGAGAACAAAGACAGGTTAGCCGCACATCGGAAAACGTGGTCAGCTCAACCTGAATTTTGCGCATGCCAGAGCTGATGGCGCTGACAATGCCGAAAAACAGGTTTGTCCCGTCATCAGCCGCAACAGGCGGCCCGTTATGGCGTGCGCTTTCCGTCCCGGCCTTTTGCCCGGCCAGAAGGCGACACGCCTCGCCGCCGGAAAATTTCAAAAACGCTCTCAGCTGCGCGGCCCCCTGCTGGCCCAGAAATTTCTGCACCAGCGGCATGGGTACATGCAGGGCGAGCAGCTCAAGCCCGCGAGAATAGCGGATGGCACGCGGCCCCACCATAGCGGCGGGCAAGTCCATTGTCTCGCCCACGGCATAAAACTTCTTGCGCACAAAACCCTGGTCAAAGCGCAGAAAATCCGGCTCCGCAGCCTGCGGCAGACTGAGAATACGCCGGATGTGGCGCATGGCGCTCAAGGGCAGCAGAATTTCGCGCGCATTGACCCCAGGCACGCGCATCATGCCCGTAACGGTATCAATGGCGCGGCACGGTTCAAGGCTCAGGGCTTCGCCCAGGCGCAGGCCCCCGTATCGAAACACCAGAAAAAGCAGGTGCAGGCGGGCGCGGGCGATTTTTTGCGCCCTTGTGACGGCCTCGCTTTCCCACTGTTCCCAACGCAGGGTGAGGGCTTCCAGTTGCTGACGGGTCAAATGGCTATGCATAGGCAAACAGGCAGTTAGAACATTTTCGTTGTGAAAGCATATATTCTCGAAGGATCAAGGCACTCACTCCGGCGCTTGGACACGCAAATAAGCTGCGCTTGCGCCTTTGTGGCGGCCGTTTGCGGACACAGCCGCCAGAGGGGCTTCAGGGTAAAACCGCTCTAAACCGCGCGCCGGGAATATCCGGCTGTCCGGGTTTTCCGCCTCAGCCAACACGGGGAACGCCGGTAGAGGCGCGTTCAATAAGTTTGTGACTGACCTCGACCCTGGTTATATTCCGGTTGGAAAGCTGTCCGCTGATTCTCGCATGCAGCAGTTCCAGGGCATTATGCCCCTTGTCCTTGATATAGTGCTCAATGGTCGTCAGCGACACGCGGGCAAAATGCGACGGCCAGAGGTTGTCGAATCCGCAGACGCTGTAATGGCCGGGAATGCTCAAACCCGCATCAATCACGGCATCCATAACCCCGTAGGCCACCATGTCGTTGACTGCCACAAAGGCTGTGATCTTTTTGTCGTCAAAGCAGCTTCGTGCCAGTTCATAGCCCACGGTGTGCTCGATAAGCAGGTTTTCCAGTTCCGTTTCCGGAGAAATATCGCGGCGCTTGACCAGCAGGCGGCCTTCCGGGCAAAGCTGGGCCAGGGTGTCCTGCAGCCCCTTGAGGCGCTGCACCCGGATGGGATTGCAGGCGTCCAGCGATGTGGAAATATAGGCCATATGCTTGTGGCCCAGTTCGCACATGTGCCGGGCAATAAGGCTGCCCGCGTCGTAATTGTTCAGTTCCACGGTATCCACGTTAAGGCCCACGCGCCGGTCGCCCATAACCACCAGGGGCATCTTGCGCCCGGCACGGGCCAGTATGGCGTCCGGGTGCGCCAGCATGGCGAATATAATGCCCGCCATGCCCGTGGAACGGGCCAGTTGCAGGGCGGCCAGCTCGTTTTCCAGGCTGCGGTAGGTGGCGCTTACGCAGGTGGCGTAATTCTTTTTTTCCGCCGCCTGCTGAATGGCCTGGATAATCGTGGCATAGTAAGGATTTGTCACGTTCGGCACGGCGATCAGGATGACGGGCCTGGCTCCCGGGGCTACCCTGCCGCGCCTGCCGCCGGTGTAATTGAGCTTTGCCGCCGCAGCCAGAACGGTCTTGACTGTTTCCTCGGCAAAAGACACCCCTTCACGCCCGTTGAGAATCATCGAAACCGTGGCGGGAGACACCTCGGCCGCCTGGGCCACATCCGCAAGGGTTGCCTTTTTTATGCCCACGCCGTCCTGATTTCCGCCATCAATAGTCATCTTTTCTTTCCTTCCGGCATTCATATCCTGTGTGTACGGACGCATAACGCCTGAAATGTTCTTACCCGCAATATGCGGGACGCACAATGCCGTTATTCCGTAAACATGGCGCAAAACTGGCAAAAATTTTCCCTGGCTGCGCCGACGGTTCCGGACTGTGCGTATTGTTTAAAATTTTAATAATATTTTAATTGACATTAAATTCCACAGCATGCTATCCGGACATTCAGACCGGCGTTTTACGCCTTTTTTATGTAAAAAACATTAAATATTACATTTCTTTAATGCATTATTTAATAGATAAAAGCACAACATTCCCGCAGTTAATTAAAACTTTTAACAGCCGCACGACGGGAAGCCCCTGGCGGGACGGCAGCATCGGAGGAAAGCATGTCAGACGCAAGGGCGCAAAAACACGTTCCCACCAAACAGGAGATGCGCAAAGTCGTTATCGCCAGCCTGCTTGGCGCCACCATCGAATGGTACGACTTTTTCCTGTACGGGGTCGTGGCGGGCATTGTGTTCAACAAACTCTACTTTCCCACCTCCGATCCTTTCATCGGCACCATTCTGGCCTACAGCACCTTTGCCATCGGCTACCTGGCCCGCCCCCTCGGCGGCTTCATATTCGGCCACTACGGCGACAAGCTGGGCCGCAAGCGCATGCTCATCCTCACCATGCTCATTATGGGCATAGCCACAGTGGGCATCGGCCTTATCCCCACCTATGCCAGCATCGGCATTGCCGCCCCCATCCTGCTGCAAACCCTGCGCCTGTGCCAGGGCCTCGGCCTTGGCGGCGAATGGGGCGGAGCGGTGCTCATGACCTATGAATACGCCAGCGAACGCGAAAAAGCCTTTTATGCCAGCATACCCCAGATGGGGCTTGCCACGGGCCTTTGCCTCGCTTCCGGCATGGTGGCCCTGCTTTCCTGGCTGTTGACCAACGAACAGTTCATGGCCTGGGGCTGGCGCCTGGCGTTTCTCATGAGCGTGGTGCTTATCGCCATAGCGCTTTACGTGCGCACGCATATTCTTGAAACACCCGAATTCCGCAAGGCGCAGGAAGAAGGCCAGACAGAAAAGAAAACCCTGCCCATTGTCACGGTATGCAAGAATTTTCCCGGCAATATCGCCCTCGGCGTGGGCGCGCGCTGGATTGACGGCGTGTTCTTTAACGTGCTGGCGGTGTTTTCCATCAGCTATCTTGTGCAGTACATCAACGTCACGCGCACCGAAGCCCTCACGGCGGTCATGATCGCGGCCCTGCTCATGTGTCCGTTCATTCTCATCGCCGGACGCCTGGCCGACCGCTTTGGCCGGGGCCGTATCTACGGACTGGCAAGCCTGGCCTGCGCCCTGACCATCTTTCCCTCTTTCTGGCTCATGCAGGGCAGCGGCGGAAACATGTTCATCATCGGCCTTGCCATAGCCATCCCGCTCAGCATCTGCTATGCCGGGGTGTTCGGACCTGAAGCAGCTCTTTTTTCTGACCTTTTTCCTGCTGAAGTGCGCTACACCGGCATTTCCATAGTGTACCAGTTCCCCGGATTCCTGGTGGCCGGCATTGTACCCGGCCTGTGTACGGTCTTCATGCGGTGGAACGACGGCGATCCTGCCTATATCTGCATTTTTGTCATCATTGCTGCTGTCACCAGCGCGCTGTCGGCCTTTACCATCCAGCGGCGGCATAACAGGGCGGCGCAGCAGGCCCAGGCCCAGTCGCATGATGCCGCCATGCAAGCCGGGGCAAGCTCACAGGCTCAGGGGTAACCATGCGCATATTGCAACTTTCCGACACGCATCTACGCGGCGACAACAGCCTGTCCTTCCGCGTTGTGGACACACGGCGCTGCCTCGATGCCGCCGTCACGCACCTGAAAACCATGAGCCAGAAGCCGGACATTATGGTGCTCAGCGGCGACCTGGCCGACAGCGGCGACCTCAACGCCTATCATATCCTTTATGACGCGCTGTCGCCCCTGGGCATTCCCGTTTACGCACTGCCGGGCAACCACGACAGGCGCGACAGAATGCAAAGCGTGCTGCAAGGCTGGTGCCCCGCAGACCCGGAAGCAGCCCCCCACATCTGCTACACGGTTGAACTGGACGACCTGCGCCTTGTCATGGTGGACAGCATGCACCCCGGCTCGCATTCCGGCCATCTGTTTCCTACGGTTGAAAGATGGCTGGCCCGTACCCTGGCGCAAAGGCCCCATGTGCAGACCCTGGTTTTCATGCACCACCCGCCCTTCATAACGGGCATGGGGGCGATGGACGAACCCTTTGAAAACCAGGGCGCACTGGCTGCCATCGCCGGCGGCAACCCGCAGGTCCGGCTGTTCTTCGGCCATATGCACAGGCCCATAATCACCCAATGGCAGGGGCGGCTGTGCATGACAGCCCCCTCTGCGGCCATGCAGATCGACCTGGACCTTTCCCCCGAAGGCGGAGACACCTTCCTCATGGAGGCCCCGGGCTATCTGCTGCACCACCATAAAAACGGCATGCTCAATACGCATGTTTGCCAGATTCCGACGGACGTGACCTTTGCCGGACCGTATCCCTTTGTGGGATCCGTCAACCCCTCCGGCCCGGCGCGGTAGACCGTACGGTCTTCAGCGCGCCTGTTCACAGGCAGGACCCGTTCTCCCGTGAGCGGGTCCTTGCTTATGCAGACGCTTGAATCTTTGCAGGCGCTGCCGTATCTGCCGGGCAAGGCAGGGTTCGGCCGCACACAAAAATAAATGTTCCGCACGGGTTTCAGAAAAAATGTAGACAGACAGTCTTTTTGCCTTGCACCCTGCGCGCAGCACGGAGCAGCGCCGGTGGCGAAACCGCACAGCAAGGACGCTGCGCGCAGGCAGACAGCCGCGCCATCTCAGGCATGCAGCATGAAAAGCTCTAGAGCAATTTCACTTTGAAATTACTCTGGCGGCTGCGTGAGCAGACGTTCGCTACGGAGGCGTAAGCGCAGTTTATCTGCGCGGTTAAACGCCGAAGTGAGCGTGCCTTAAACTTTGAGAATGTATATTCTCAAAGTTAATCTGCTCTAG
>NZ_JBAIYW010000188.1:0-5822 GCF_036763055.1 Desulfovibrio sp. 1214_IL3152
GAACTCATTATTTTGAGTGGAGCGTATATTTCGAGGTTCGCCGCCAGCCGCAATCAGGCAATATGAGCAGTTTTGTGCTGCTGAAATGGCTGGGGAATTGCCCAGGAATCTGATGGGAGTGAGGCCCATTGAAGGGCTTGCCCCCGTCTTTGGTGTAGAGCCGCTAAACGAAAAAACCCCCGACCATCTTCCGATGATCGGGGGTTTTAATTATCTTTCTGGTGGAGCTGGACAGAATTGAACTGACGGCCTCTTGAATGCCATAAAAGGGAATATTACCTTTGTGCCGCTAAAAAATATACTTGGGATTGAAGTGATTGATGATATTTGCCTTTAAGATAATTATTCAGCGTTGTTGCTATCTATTAATGGCGTCTAAAAATTAAAATACTTTTTTAATTAATCTATAAGCGCACAAAATACTTATTCATAATATCCTAGTATAATAGTCTATTTTTATTCAAAGTCAATCTGCGGCATCTTTGTTGCTTAACATTTCATTGTGAAATGAAATAGGAAATTTTTGCCGCGGGGGTTCCCATGTCGATCTCTCTTATCCAGACATGCAATGTGCAAGCTACTGCCAACACACAAAGTACCGTCACGTCTACACGCGGGTCTGAATCTGTTCATCGCAGCATTGGGCAGGACACTGTTTCACTTTCTGAAGAAGCAATACGTTTGAGCCAGGAGTGCAGCAGCACCTCTACTTCGGGCATAGAGCAAACTAGATCAAAACCTCTTGAGCATTATCAACTGCCTGACTGGATTGAAGAAGTTAGCACGCCCTACCTATGTGTAAATCATAAACTTTTAGAAAGATCGGAGCCAATTCCTACAGGAGCGAGTGAGTATGGCAGCGCCGTGATGAAGGCTTTTAGAACTGCCTTAGATAAAAATGGCATTAATTCTGATAATTACTACGAAGACTTTATTAAGAACACAGAAATTAGTATGAAAGTTAAGAATGACGTATGCACACTGCTTCAGCAAGATTCTAACGCAATGCAGCTAATGAAAATCTACAATCCTTCTCTTTACCAAAAGCTAGCTTAACCCCGCGTGGCAGCAGATTGGCTTTCAAAGCCCCAATGGGCAGAGTAGTTTGTCTGAGCGCCTACGGGAACGTCGAACAGTTGTTTTGCACAAGTTATTTCCATGTGGAAACCTCAGGCAACCACCCAGAAAAAAGTGATTGTGAATAGAATTTTTAACGCCGCGCACACGCAAAACCCCAGAACATCACAAGATGGTCGGGGGTTTTACTGTCTATCGGCTTATCAGAACAGCATTAACCCGCGGTCCCTCAAACCCCATAAAAGCTCTAATGCGTTTCCTTTCGGGCGAAGTCTCCGCAGGCTATCCTGAACCCATCTAGCTAAGATTTCATCAAACTGTTGACATTGGTTCGGCGGCGAAGTATCTCATCTTCAGATGGTTCGTCGACGAACTAAAAAGAGGTATTCATGAATACTCCAGGCAGCAGCGATGCCATTATTGCTCTGGCGGCCCTGATTCGCGAACAGGCCAACACGTACATTGTCAACGCTTTGTCCAGTCACGGCGTAGACGATCTGCTTCCCGCCCACGGCGCGGTGCTGCATGCGCTTTTCGAGGCTGGCCCTTTGAAGATGAACGAATTGGCGGAGCGTATTAAAAGAAAAAAAAATACGGTTACCGGCTTGATCAGCACACTTGAAAGCCGTGGCTATTGCCGTCGTGAAACTGATCCGCATGATGCTCGCGCACAGGTAGTGCTGTTGACGGAAAAAGGGGAATCCATGCGCAGGATTCAGCACGCAATTTCTGTTGATCTGTTACGGCTGGTATGGGGCGATGTGGACGAGGCTGAAAAGGCTGCCTGCGTAAAAACGCTGGAAAAAGTTTTACGCAATTTGCAACAAAACGGATCAAATAATACCTGAAATGTGGGGTTATTATGAATAATGCAATGACTGAAATTTCTGGTTTTCTTGCCGAAGCTCCCATGTGCTTTATTGCCACGGTCAGTGGCAACGAACCGCACGTGCGGGCGTTTCAGTACCAGTTTGAGCAGGATGGAAAGCTGTGGTTCTGCACGGCGAAAAGCAAGAATGTTTTCAAGCAGCTTCAGGGCAATCCCGCCGTTGAAATCTGCGCTGTCAATAAAGACATGGCGTGGGTTCGCGTTACCGCCAAGGTTTCTCTTGATGACAACCGCGCTATAAAGGAACGTATTTTGGCAGAACGGCCCCTGATCAAGGGCATTTATGGAACGGCGGATAATCCTGACTTCACGACATTCAGCGTTGAGCACGGCGCGTATGTTATTGCGGATTTTTCCGGCAACCCTCCGCGCAATGGTTCTTTCTAGAGCAGATTAACTTTGAGAATGTACATTCTCAAAGTTTAAGTCACGCTCGCTTCGATGCTTAACCGCGCAAGTAAATTGCGCTTGCATCTTTGCGGCGGGCGACTGCTCACGCAGCCGCCAGAGCAATTTCAAAGTGAAATTGCTCTAGCCCTGGAAAGCCTACGCCAGGGTAAAAGGCATCTGCTGTTCTGGCTTTATGTGGTGGCCGGAGATGCTTTACCCTCGCTGCACGAAAGTGCAGCGAGCCACAATGTGGCGTGGATTCAGCCGAGAATAGCATTTTCCGGCTGAATGAAAACTTTGAAATGTGAAGCATTTCAAAGTTAATCTGCTCTAAAGAGCGTTGCACCAATAGGCTGCAAGGCTAAGGCACGAAAAGCCCCGACCATCTCTCGATGATCGGGGCTTTTTAACTGTCTGCCGGGCGGAGCCGAACAGGATTGAACCGAGGCTCTTGTGTGCTGCTTATGTCAGTTGGTGTTGCGAAGGGGCAGTACAGCATGGCTTAGCGTTCACGGCGGGAAATGGCCGATCGGTGCATACACAAGTCATGCGCAGGTTCCTGCGTGCGTTCTCCTCGTCTCACGCGCGTGTCGTGCCGCGCATGTATGCCCGCTTTTCCGTTAGCCCTGCTTCATCTTGGCAATAAGCTGCGCCAGGCGCTCGGCCTGCCGGGCAAGGTCGGCCACCGCATGACTGGCCCCGGCCATAGCCTGTGCCGTCTGGCCGGATAACAGCATACATGCGCACGTTTCTCGTCAGGCTTATGGAGCTTTGGCGCAGTTCATCGCCCAGAGCGACCACAATGGCCTTGTTCTCCATCACCTCCTCCATGCGCTGGTTTGACCGCACATAAAGAACCAGCGTGCCGCAAACAAAGAGAATGGGGGCGATAGTAGCCAGATTTATACAGGATGTGGCATTTTTTATAGTCATAACGCGGCTCCGGATCTGGTTAAGCCTGTTGGTGAAAAAGCCATGAAAAAGAATATGGTATTTTATCAATACTGAAACTTATATTTATGCATTTTAATTAGAGGCGGCGCGCAAGATGGTTCGTTTTTCTGGTGGCAGCAGCCGTTTTCATCCTGTGGTGATTGCCTGTTCTCGTGCCGAACAACAGGGCACGAGGGGTAAGGCGTGTCGGCGATGCGGGGTGAATGGCGCGGAAAAGCTTTTTGATAGCGCGTGGTTGTGACTGCCTTCGGGCGGCATTCTTTGCGGGCAGCAGGGGCGGTACGCCCAGTGCCGATGCCCGTTGCTTGCACGGCAGCGGGGCAAGTTGCGGTGCGTATGCCCCAGATACGTGACGGCTTGATTTATGGCATTTTTAAGATAGATTTAAGGCGTCGGCCTGTTCGTGTGCTGCTCCAAGCCGCCGGGCCGGGCGTGAGCCTCATCTGTCACATGGCGCTGGTGTCCTGCCGCAATTGCAGGGCAGGCTGCGCCTGCCGCATCTCTTGTTGTACCAATCCTTCTTGTGCCTTCCGGCCGTTGAAAAAGACGGTCTTTACGGATGACGTTTCAATAAAACTGGCTCGTTGTTGTGCAGAAACAAAGAAATGACCGGCTGCGCCCGTTGCATTTTGCAAGGGTCGGGCGTATGGCGCACCTCGTTATTTTGCCCGCCATAAGGGCATGAGACTGATATAAGGACTGAATATGACCACCATCAAAACTCCAGAGGGAAGGCGTCTCTGGGTTCCTGTTTTTACTCTTGCCCTGGCCGCCTTTATTTTTGTCACCACTGAAATCCTGCCCATCGGCCTGTTGCCGGAAATTGCCGCTGACCTTGGCGAAACAGAAGCCTTTACCGGGCTGCTTGTGGCAGTATACGCTTGGGTTGTGGCCCTGCTGTCGTTGCCCCTGACCGCCCTTACGGCCCGTTTCGAACGGCGCAAGCTGTTGCTTTGCCTGTTTGGCATTTTCATTGCCGGGCATGTGCTTTCGGCATTTGCCTTCAACTTTGCCACCCTTATGGTTGCGCGCATATGCGTGGCCAACGCCCATGCCGTATTCTGGTCCATAGCAAGCCCCATTGTGGTGCGCGTGACGCCTCCGGCATTAAAGGCCAAGGGGCTTGCCATCATCATTGTGGGCGGCTCACTGGCAACGGTGCTCGGGGTTCCGCTCAGCACGGTCATCGGCCAGCATTTCGGCTGGAGAACAGCGTTTCTGATCATTGGGGGCGTGGCCTTTTGCATCGCGCTGATTTTGTGGCGACTGTTGCCGACGCTCGAATCCAAGGACACGGGATCGTTCAAAAGCGTACCCGCCCTGTTCCGCAACAAGGAGCTTGCACTGATCTATTTACAGACCATGCTTGCCGTGACGGGGCACTTTGTTGCGTATACCTATCTGGCCCCTCTGCTCATTCAGACGGGCGGTTTCACGGAAGGGGCCGTGCCTGTATTCCTGCTGATTATGGGCCTGTCCGGCATTGCGGGCAGCATATTCGCCACGCGGCTGGCGGGCAGCGGATCAAAGCTTGTCTTTACCGTGCCGCTGGTGACCATTTTTATCTGCCTGCTGGCTCTTAATGTGTCCATTGACCGTCTGCTGCTCATCGTGCCGCTGTGCGTCGTGTGGGGCGGCAGCATGGCGGTGCTGGGCCTGCTGTTCCAGAGCAGGATACTTGAGCTTGCCGCTCACTCCGCTGACATCGCCACGTCAATCTACTCCGGCATTTTCAATGTGGGCATCGGCGGCGGCGCGTTTATCGGCAGCATGGTATTCAACAGGCTTGGACTGGGCATGACGGGCTATGCTGGTGCGGCGTTCTTTTTCCTGACCATTCTGGTCAGCCTGTGCGCCGTGCGGATTGGGCGCAGCCAGACCCCGGTGGACGGTTAAGGCCGCGCTGTGCGGATATTCTGTGATGGGACGGCAGGCGCATGCGGTCATGCAGGGATGCGCAGGCGTGCTGCCCGCGTTTCCCGTTCGGGCCGTGCTTGCGGCGGCTGTTCCGGTTCCAAAAAGGAGGCTCGTGATGAAGATCATTCTGCACCGTGTGTATGATCATGACCTGCCCGCCGCCGACATGCGCGTTTTGGTCGACCGCATCTGGCCGCGAGGCATCGCCAAGGCCGCCGCCAGTTGGGATGTGTGGCTGAAGGATATTGCCCCGTCCAATGAACTGCGCCAATGGTTTGCTCATGACAGGGCAAAATGGAAAGAGTTTGAGAAGCGCTACACTGCGGAACTGGACGCTTCCGAAGCGCCGCTGGCCGAACTGCTCGGGATTCTGGCAGAGCACAGCACGGTTGTTTTTCTGTATGCCGCAAAAGATCAGGACTGCAATAACGCCGTTGTCCTGAAAGCTTATGTGGAATCCCTGCCGCAACCGCACGGCGCGCCGGCCCCAAGCTGACTGGCTCCCGGCTTGCGGCCCGCTTTTGCGTGACGGTCTGCTTTGGGTGGGCGGCGATTGTGCCGCGTCACTGTTACGGGCCGCCTTGGTCCTGCTCTG
>NZ_JBAIYW010000449.1:0-5768 GCF_036763055.1 Desulfovibrio sp. 1214_IL3152
GAGCGGCCCACCCGGCAAAGGCAAGGTGGGCCGCAACAGCCTGCGCCGGGCTGCAAGCGTGTCCGGCGGGGCATGAGGCATGCCAATCAGGCCTTATAAAGATTATACCCCAGTTCTCCGGCAACAAAGGCCGCCATCTTTTGCCCGCGTACGCTGTTGCCCACACTGTCCAGAGGCGGTGAAAATGCCGCAATCGCCAGCACCCCCGGCACAATCGTCAATATGCCGCCTCCAACGCCGCTCTTGCCCGGCAGCCCCACCCTGTAGGCCCAGTCACCCGAACTGTCATACATGCCTTCCATCGTCATTTCAGCCATGATGCAGGGGCAGTGCTCCGGCTTGAGCACCTGTTCTCCGGTAACGGGATTACGCCCGCGCGCGGCGATGGTCGCGCCGATGGTTGCAAGTTCCACGGTATTGAGCAGGGTCGAGCACTGGCGCGTGTAAACATCGCAGGCTTCCATAGGGTCACAGTACATATAGCCCGCGGAATACAGCAGCCAGGCAATGCCGCGATTATGAAAGTTCGTGGTCTGCTCCGACTGGTTCAGCTCGTCAGAAATGGCTATTTCCTTTGAGCCGAGCCTGCGCTGCATGTCCAGTATGCGCTGCCAGCGTTCTTCTGTGGAATGCGCCTTCACAAGGCTGGCCGAGGCCATTGCCCCGGCGTTGACCAGCGGCGAAAGCGGCTTGTCGCCGTGCAGTTCCAACGCCATGACCGAGTTAAAGGGCAGGCCCGTGGGGCTGGTTCCGATTTTTTCCTGAACGGCCTGCGGACCGAAGTCTTCCAGCGCCAGAGCCAGCGTGCAGACCTTGGAAATGGATTCAATGGCAAAGCGGTAGTCCGCATCACCGGCCGCCGCGGTTTGCCCCTGGGCCGTCACAACGGCCACGGCCGCAAGGTCGCTGGGGATATTCGCCAGAAAAGGGATGTAGTCGGCATTGGCCCCGCCGGGAGCCTTGCCGAATTGCGCGTGCGCGCTGTTCACCACAGACTGGATTTTTGCAATGTCAGGCATGGTGTTTTCCTTTTGATAAAGCCGCAATAGCAGAGCTATCACGGCTTTATCATAAACAATTATGTTGTCATGAAACCCCGGGCGCTAACTTCCGGCCTGCGTTCCGGCCGGCGGCTGTGCAGGGGCCTGCACCTGAGCCTTTTCCTTTTCCCAGGTGAACGGTTCAAAGTCTGAATCGGGATCGCGCCATTCGGGCTTGCGCAGGGCGAAGATCGTCAGCGGAATCGCCACAAAAACGACCACCAGCACGATAAGGTACATCATGTAGGTTTCAGGGCTGCCGATGGAAATCTGGCTCGGCGGCACAAAGCTGAGCGCAAAGGCCAGCATCGAACCGAGAAAACCCAGAGTGGCCCACAGGTACATGCCGGGAACCCGGTAGGGTCGCGGACGGTTGGGCTGGCTCAGCCGCAGGCGGATACCGCTGGCGAACATGAGCATGTACATGACCAGATACAGAATGACCGTAAGCTGCGACAATATCTGAAAGGCTGCCTGCACCGAGGGCATGACCACAAAGGTGATGGACAGGATGGTAACAACCACCGCCTGCACGAGCATGAGATGACTGCCCATGCCGAAACGGTTGGTCTTCTGGAACCAGCGGGGCAGATACCCGGCCTTGGCGACGGCGAGCACACCGGTATTGGGACCGGCAATCCAGGTAACCACGCCGCCCAGCACGCCGAAAGCCAGCATGACGGCCAGCACGGAACCCAGCCATTCGGCGTTGATCCACTTGAACAGCAGGTCATAGGCCAGCAGCAGGCTCTGGGTAAGGTTGATGTCCTGCTTGGGAACAACAAAGGCGATGCCAAGGGTGCTCAGCAGGAAGATGGCTACCGTGCCTACCGAGGCGATGGTAATGGCTATGGGGTACTTTTTGGTGGGATTATCCATGTCCTTGACGTGTACGGCGTTCATCTCCATACCCGCGTAGGCCAGGAAGATGCTGGCCGCAAGAACGATGTTGCTGAAGTTGGTGAAATCGGGAATCAGCGCCCCCCAGCTCAGTTCAATCAACGGCGGCTTGCCGCTGCAGAAAAGATAGGCAAAGCCCAGCACGACCACGACCCCGGCGGGGATGATCGTACCCACGATACCGCACCATTTTGACACCCGTGCGAATATGCCGACCCCGCGCAGGGCAATGAACACCGACACCCAGTATACAATCAGCACAAAGCCCGTAATGTACCATTTATTGGCCGCTATGGTTTCGGCCATGCTCACGTTGGGGTCCATAAAGGCAATAGACACGGCCCCGAAGGTCAGCACTGTGGGAAAGTAGGGGATAACCTCAATCCACAGCATTGCCATGGCCAAAAAGCCCCAGCGCGGCCCGAACGCCTCGCTGACCCATCGAAAAACACCACCCTTCTCCGGGTAGGTGGTAGCCAGCTCTGCGGCCACCAGCGCCATTGGCACCAGAAAAACCAGGGCCGCAAACGCATAGTAAAAGATTGCGCCCAATCCGTATTCCGCTTCGGAAGGGAGAAAGCGCAGGCTGACGACCGCAGTGATATTCATTATGACTATGGTCGTAATAGTCATTTTTGAACCGGATGTCTGTTCTTTAACTTCTC
This sequence comes from Desulfovibrio sp. 1214_IL3152, assembly GCF_036763055.1. Classification (NCBI taxonomy): domain Bacteria; kingdom Pseudomonadati; phylum Thermodesulfobacteriota; class Desulfovibrionia; order Desulfovibrionales; family Desulfovibrionaceae; genus Desulfovibrio; species Desulfovibrio sp. 1214_IL3152. Next base: position 2,606 of record NZ_JBAIYW010000449.1, read on the forward strand.
CCATAGCAGTTGCTCCTGTGTTGGCAAAGTCTGTTTCGCCGCTTGCTTGTCAAACGGCCCGCGTCCGGTAAAAAGCTTTCGATACAAATAGTTATTTTCAGTTAAAATAAAACTAGTAAAAATTATGCATTGCGTCAACATGCATGGCGGCAGTTATCCTATCATTTTAAAATAAAACAATAATATTCAATTATCGCGATAGTAAATATCAGATAACATGCTGTAAATACCGAAAAAATTACCTGCCTGAAGCTGCGCCGCGCCTCTTGTTTATCAACAAACAAGTTGTAAAAAAAAGCAAAGCATGTTTAGCTTTTTACTAATTAAAACGATTCTTCTTTGCTCGTCAGGGCAATATACGCCCCGGTCGGCCTTTTCCCTCGTGATTGACAAGATACGCCAGAGGAATACGGATGTCCGAACACACCCCCCCAAAAAAGGTCGCCATTTCAACCCTTGCCCTGATGGCCCTGGGAACGGTTGTAAGTCTGAACGCGCTGCCCATGATGGCTCTTGAAGGACTTTCCCTGGTTTTTTACATCCTTTTTGCCACCGTTGTTTTTCTTCTGCCTGCCGGCATGGTTTCCGCCGAACTGGGCAGCGCCTTTGCCGAACGCAAAGGCGGCGTCTACATCTGGGTAAAAGAGGCTTTCGGCCCGCGCTGGGGCTTTGTTGCCATATGGCTGCAATGGGTGCAGACCCTGGCCTGGTATCCCACAATTCTCGGCTTTTCCGCCGCATCTCTGGCCTATTGCCTGGGCGACCCACATCTGTCGCAAAGCGGCGTCTATACGGGGCTTGTCAGCATCGGCATCTACGCCTGCGCCACGGGCGTTGCCCTGAGCGGCACCAGCACGGTCAACACGCTGACCAAGTACAGCGTCTTTATGGGAACCCTTGTTCCAAGCCTGTTCATCATCATTCTTGGCCAGTTCTGGGTTGACCAGGGCAATGACGTGGCCTTTCTGACGCAAAGCGCGCAGGCGGTGGACGGCCACATGGTGCGCGAACATGTGCATCCCCGCGTTTTCCCGCACTTCACGGGCCTTGGCAGCGTAACCTTTCTTGCAGGCATTCTGCTTATGTTTTCGGGTATCGAGGTGCAGGGGGTTCAGGCCGCAAACATGAAAAATCCACGCCGGGACTTTCCCATTGCCATGCTGCTGGCTTCGGCCATTGCCTTTCTTGTTTACTTTATGGGTTCGCTTGCCGTGGCAACGGTGCTTACCCCCAGGGAAATAAGCCTCACAGCCGGGCTGATGGAAGCCTTTTCCCTGATGCTGCACAAGTTTGACCTGGATTTTCTTGTGCCGCTGATTGCCCTGCTTATTACCTTCGGCGGCGTGGGCAATGTGATGGCCTGGGTATCCGGCCCAAGCAAGGGCATGCTGCAAACGGCCCGCGACGGCGAGTCGCCGCCGTTTTTCGGCAAGGTAAACAAGGCCGGTGCGCCTGTGGCGCTGCTGGCTTTTCAGGGAGTTATCGTTCTTGCCCTGAGCTCCATCTACTTTCTGGTAAAAAACGTCAGCATCGCCTTTTTCATTCTGACAACGCTTACGGCCAGCATTTACCTGGCCATGTATCTGCTCATGTTCGGCGCGGCCATACGCCTGCGCATCACCCGGCCCGATCTGCCGCGTACATACAGCGTGCCCGGAGGCATCATGGGCATGTTTCTTATCGGCGGCACGGGCTTTCTGGGCGTGGCCTTCGCCTTTACCGCGGGATTTTTTCCGCCGCACAACCTGCCTGTGGGCAATCCCGCGCTTTACGTAGCCCTTGTGGCGGGCGGACTGTCGATCTTCATCGCCATCCCGCTCATTATCCAGGCTTTTAAAAAACCTCAATGGAAGCATGCAACGCGTGTGGAAAACGATTTTTCAATTAACGGCAACAATGGAGACTAAAGTATGACTGCGAAAAACACCTTGCGTAACACCGTACTTGACGACACCTATGCCGCGTCGGATATGGCGAATGCCATGCCGCGCTATCAGATGCCCCTGCAGGAAAGCCGCCCCCGCGACGTTTATCAGGTCATCCACGATGAACTTATGCTGGACGGCAATTCGCGCCAGAATCTGGCAACCTTCTGCCAGACCTGGGTTGATCCCGAAATCAACCAGATCATGGCCGAATGCGTTGACAAGAACATGATCGACAAGGACGAGTACCCGCAGACCGCCGAAACAGAAACACGCTGCGTGCACATGCTGGCCGACCTGTGGCATTCGCCGGACCCCAAGGGAACCCTTGGCTGCTCCACCACCGGCTCCAGCGAGGCCGCCATGCTCGGCGGGCTTGGCATGAAGCGCCGCTGGGTGAACATGCGCAAGGCCGCAGGAAAGCCCTATGACAAACCCAACATGGTTTGCGGGCCGGTGCAGGTTTGCTGGGAAAAGTTCGCCCGTTACTGGGACGTTGAGCTGCGTGAAATTCCGATGGAAAAAGACCGCCTGATCATGAATGCCGAAGAAGTCATCAAACGCTGCGATGAAAATACCATCGGCGTTGTGCCTACCCTCGGCGTGACCTTTACCGGCCAGTATGAGCCGGTGGAAGAAGTGAGCAAGGCTCTCGACAAGCTGCAGAAAGACAAGGGCTGGGATATCCCCATCCATGTGGACGGGGCCAGCGGCGGCTTTCTTGCGCCGTTCATCGAGCCTGACCTGCTCTGGGACTTCCGCCTGCCCCGCGTCAAATCCATCAACTCTTCGGGCCACAAGTTCGGCCTTGCCCCGCTTGGCGTGGGCTGGGTCGTCTGGCGCGAAAAAAGCGACCTGCCCGAAGACCTGATTTTCAATGTGAACTATCTGGGTGGCAACATGCCCACCTTTGCGCTCAACTTCTCCCGCCCCGGCGGCCAGATCATTGCCCAGTACTACAACTTCCTGCGCCTGGGCCGCGAAGGCTACCGCCGCATTCACCAGAACTGCTACGATACGGCCCGCTTTTTGGGCGATGAAATTGCCAAGCTCGGCCCCTTTGAAGTGCTGTACAACGGGCGCGGCGGCATCCCGGCCCTGTGCTGGGCCTTCAAGGCCGATGCCAAGGTCAACTACAGCCTTTATGACCTCTCGGACCGCCTGCGCTCACGCGGCTGGCAGGTGCCTGCCTACTCCATGCCCGCTCACCGCGAAGACCTCGTGGTCATGCGCGTGCT
>NZ_JBAIYW010000371.1:0-5712 GCF_036763055.1 Desulfovibrio sp. 1214_IL3152
ATGCGACGCGCAATGGTACGCGCGATATACAGGCCAAGTCCCGTACCCGGCGCACCCGCAGCGTCGCTGCCCCGCTGGAAGCTTTCAAAAATGCGCTCGGCGTCTTCTTCGCGCAGTCCCGGCCCTGTGTCCTGCACCAGGATCCTGAGGCGCAGACGGCTGGAACCGTCTTCGCCCTTTTTACCGTCATGGTCCCCGCCCGGCTTCACACAAATGCGCACCCGGCCCAGATCGGTAAACTTTACGGCATTGCTCACGAGATTGCCCAGGGCCTGACGCAGGCGAAAACTGTCGCCAGCCACGACGTCCGGCAGGGCGCGATCCACATCCAGATCAATATCCAGCCCCTTGGCCTCGGCCACGGGGCTGTACAGGGCCACGCAGTCAGACAGACAGGCGCGCAGGCTGAACGGCTCCATGCGCAGATGCAGAACGCCCTGTTCCAGGGTTGCATGATCCGTAATGTCGCGCACCATCTCCAGCAGGGCGCTGCCCGCCTGGGTGAGATAACGCAGGGCCTTTTTGCGATCCCGCTCCGACACGTTCTGGCACTGCAAAAGTTCGCTCATGCCCAGAATGGCCGTGAGGGGCGTGCGCATGTCGTGGCTCAGACGCGCCATAAAGGCGCTTTTCATGCGGCTGGCCTCTTCGGCCAGCCAGCGCCGCCGCGTAAGGTTGAGCGTCAGACCGCCGATAGCCAGCACGCCGGTAAGAGCCAGCAGACCATAAAGCATGCGCATGTTGCGCTGCTGCAAGGCCGCATTGTGCAGATACGCCTCGCCGTCCTGGCTGACGCTTATGCCTCCGAGCACCTCGCCCACATTGCGGCTTACGTGGCAGCGCAGGCAACTTTGCTGCGCCACAAGCACGCTCAAAAGACGCAGTTTTCCGTGGCTGCCCGGCTGGGGGGCGCTGAAAACCTCCCGCGCCCCTACGGTACACTGGCTCAGGGCTTCATTTTCCCAGGCGTCAGCCAGGTTTTCCGGCCGCAGGGGCATATTGCTGATAATACCGATCTCTATGCCCGGTTCGGAATTGCGCTCGGCCAGCTGACGGCTCATATAGGCAGGATTTATGAGCACCAGGGTGCGCCCGTCGCCGGTGGCGACGGTGCGCTCCCCTTCCGGCAGCCACGGATTCGGCTTGCCGTATTCACTTTCAAGCACATAAACGCCACCGTGGGCAGCATTCCAGTTGCGGGCATCCATAAGCTGGCGCGCCACAGTGGAAAGCCTTGTGTGCTCCAGCTCAAGCCGGTGCGCCTCATCAACGCGCAAGGCCTGGCGGTACAGGCCTGTCGTAAAAACGAGCCATAAAAAGCACGCCAGCAAGGGCAACCAGATAGCGGAACGATTTTTTTTATTGTATATAGAAACCATAATGACCTCGGAAAGAGGTGTTACGTGCTCACAGAGTTGTCATAATTTTCTGAATCCTGTCATGTTTATCTGAACAACTCAATCCCGCCAAGCGCCTTCAAAAAACATAGTTTTGCAACATATTGCAATAAAAGAATTTTTTATTTGTGCTTTTTTATACACACTGGTACGCTTCTTGAAGCGCTGAAAAAATATTTCGTCCGCCGCAGTGGCGGCACGGAAGGGCGGTCTGCCTGAATCCAATGACCGCCCGGCGGCCGCAAACGGCTGCCTGCGCCCCACCCGGGCGAAATCCGGCCCTGAAGAGCGGTCTTCAGGGCGCATTTGCACTAGGAGCGAGCGAAGGAGGCTCTATGGGTACACCCCGCAATGGACCCTGGCTGAAGTGGCTGTTGGGCGGCGTTGCGGCGGGCGTGGTACTAATGGGAGTTCTGGCCTATGCCATGACAACCACTGACCAACGGCCGTTTTGCGCCAGTTGTCATATCATGCAGGAGGCTGCCGTGACCCAGAAAATGGGAACACACGCCAATCTTTCCTGTAATGACTGCCATGCCCCGCACAATCTTTTGGTCAAGCTGCCGTTCAAGGCGCAGGAAGGGCTGCGCGACGTGGTGGGCAATATTATGGGACACGACATTCCGCGTCCCCTGAGCTTGCGCACCCGCGACGTGGTGAACGCGAACTGCAAGGCATGCCATACCCAGACCAACATCAACGTAGCCAGCATGGATGCCAAGCCTTATTGTGTGGACTGCCACAAGGGCGTGGCCCACATGCGCATGAAGCCCATCAGCACAAGGACGGTAGCCTATGAATAAGCGAATTGTGACCACGGCCCTGGCGTCGGCCATGCTGCTGGGCGTAGTTTTGCTCAGCGGCTGTCAGGATGTTTCCACGGAGCTGAAGGCCCCCAAATACAAAACGGGCATTGCTGAAACGGAAACCAGGATGTCGGCTTTCAAGGGCCAGTTTCCCCAGCAGTATGCTTCGTACATGAAGAACAACGAAGACAAGATCATGACCGACTACAAAGGGTCGGTTCCCTATCACAAGAATGATAATGTGAATCCCCTGCCCAAGGGCTTCAAGCATGCCCAGCCCTATCTGAAAAATCTCTGGCTGGGCTATCCTTTCATGTATGAATATAATGAAACGCGCGGCCACACCTACGCCATTGACGACTTTGTCAACATTGACCGCATCAACCGCTTTGCGGCCGACGGCAAGGGCAACCTGCCCGCCACCTGCTGGAACTGCAAAACCCCCAAGATGATGGAATGGGTGGCCCAGTACGGCGACAAGTTCTGGTCTATGGACGTCAACGAATTCCGCGCCAAAGACAAAATCAGCGCGCATGATGAAACCATAGGCTGCGCCAACTGCCACGACCCCGCCACCATGGAGCTGCGCCTCTACTCCGAGCCGCTTAAAGACTGGCTCAAGCGCAGCGGCAAGGACTGGCAGAAGATGAGCCGTAACGAAAAACGCACCCTGGTCTGCGCCCAGTGCCATGTGGAATACTACTTCACCCACAAGGACAACGGCCCGGCCGCAAAGCCCGTCTTCCCCTGGGACAACGGCTTCAACCCCGAAGACATGTACCAGTACTACAAGGGCCACGGGGCCAAGGGACCTGACGGCAGGCCCGGTCCCTTTGCGGATTGGGTACACGCTGCCTCCAAGGTTCCCATGATCAAGATGCAGCACCCCGAATATGAAACCTTCCAGGACGGCCCTCACGGCGCGGCCGGTGTTTCCTGCGCGGACTGCCACATGCAGTACGTGCGTGAAGACGGCAAAAAGATCTCCAGCCACTGGATGACCTCGCCCATGAAGGACCCCGAAATGCGCGCCTGCCGCCAGTGCCACGCCGACAAGACCGGCGAATACCTGCGCCAGCGTGTGCTGTATACGCAGCAGAAGACCTTTGACCAGCTGCTCAAGGCTCAGGAAATGTCCGTCAAGGCTCACGAGGCCGTACGGCTTGCCAATGCCTATGAAGGCCACCGCGCCGCCAACTACGAAGCCCTTATGGCCGAAGCGCGCGACATGGTGCGCAAGGGCCAGCTGTTCTGGGACTACGTTTCGGCTGAAAACAGCGTGGGCTTCCACAACCCGGCCAAGGCTCTTGATACGCTCATGACCAGTATGGAATGCAGCCAGAAGGCCGTTGACCTGGCCACCGAGGCCACGGACTTCGGCATCGCTCCCGCCCTTGCCGGAGACATCAAGAAGCTGGTTCCGCCCATTCTTACCCTGAGCCGCAAGCTCCAGCAGGACCCGGAATTCCTCAAGCAGAATCCCTGGACCAAGCTGCTGCCCGCGCTGCCCAAGGCCGAACAGGTATGGGAAGGCCAGAACCGTCTGACCTCGCAGGCCGGGCAGGACAAGTAAGTTTCAACCGGCCATAACCTCCTGCGGGCAAAAGCCCGCAACCAACCCCGCCCGGCGATGCCCCGCATCGCCGGGCGGCCTGTTTTTCCACCACACAGGCGCTCCGGTCACCGCGCAAAAAATATCGGTGGCCGCAGGGACGGCAGCCTGAGCCCCTTGCTTGCTGCCGCCATCTTTTCTATACATGACAAGGGCAGTCCGAAAACGGGCACAGCGTCACGCGTTCAACCACCCTACTGACGCCGCTTCCCGCGCGGGCGGCGCGCAAGCGAGGCAAAACCAATGAAAAAGAAACTGGAACCCGGCCTTTCCGCGACATCCGAAATCACGGTCAGCGAATCCATGCTGGCCTGTAACGTGGGCAGCGGCCTGGTGGAGGTTTTTTCCACAGCCATGATGATCGCATGGATGGAGGCCACGGCCGTGGCCGCGGTGCAGGGAGTTCTGGATCACGAGGGCCTGGGCATGACCACCGTGGGTACAAAGGTGGACATTTCGCACATGGCCGCCACCCCCTGCGGCATGAAGGTCACCTTTAACGCCGCGCTTGTGGGCATGTCTTCCAACGGCAAGGGACTGACATTCAAGGTCAGCGCCCGCGACGAGGTCGGACTTATCGGCGAGGGGCTGCACGAGCGCGTGGTGGTACACAAAGAAAAATTCGAAAGTCGCACCCGCGACCGCCAGTACTGCGGCTGCTGATGCAAGGCCGCGCATGGGTATGGGGAGCCTGTGGCCTGAGCGTCATGCTGCTGCAAAAAGGGCCAGAGCAATTTTACTTTGAAGCCGCTCTGGCGGCTGCGTGAGTAAGTGCAATTTATTTGCGCTGTTAAGCCCCGAAACAAGCGTGTTTTAAACTTTGAGAATGTCCGTTCTCAAAGTGACTCTGCTCCAAGAGCCGTAGCGGGCGTGTATCTTGGGCTTTGAGAATGTTGATTCTCAAGCTTGATCTCTGTAGCAGATCAGTAGGCTTTCGCGATAAAAATTGCTATCCTGACTTGTCCGCACAGCCGGGCACGAGGAGAAAACCATGAACGACCTTACTTTTATAGGCATATCCGGCAGCCTGCGCCGCGCGTCCCGCAATACCGGCCTGCTGCGCTGCTGCGCCGCGCACCTGCCCGAAGGGGTACGCATGGAAACGGCGGACATTTCCGCCCTGCCGTTTTACAATCAGGACATCGAAAAACCCCAGGCCGTCAAAGACCTTGTGGCCCGTGTCACCGCGGCCGACGCCCTGGTGCTGGCCTGCCCCGAATACAATTACTCTCTGGCTCCGGCCCTGAAAAACGCCCTGGACTGGCTCTCGCGTGAGCCTGATCTTGCCCCGCTGACCGGCAAGGCCGTGTGCATCGTCGGCGCCGGGGGCGGCATGGGAACAAGCCGCAGCCAGTATCATCTGCGTCAGGTTTGCGTATACCTGAACCTGCATGTGCTCAACAAACCGGAGCTGTTTTCCAATGCTTTCAGCGCCTGCTTTGACGACAAGGGCGATGTGCAGGATGAGGGCCTGACCAAACAGGTTACGGATGTCATGCAGGCCCTTGCCCAGTGGACGCGCCAGTTGCGGAAGTAAAAAACGTTTTCTGACGCCTGTTGCTTTTTGCCATCTGTAACGCCGCTGTCTGTGTTCCTGTCTGCGCCGCAACGGGGAACGGGCAGCGGCGGCATCCCTTCTTTCGACTGCCTGAAACCTTGGCAGGCTCTGCCCGTTACCCCCACAAAGGCGCACGGGCGCAGAGCCCGCGCAGGCCGCGCAAGGTAAAAACCCGCACAAAGGAACAATGCATGAACATGCTGCGCAAAGCTCTGGAGCGGGGCCTTACCCCGGCCAATGTGATCAGCTATCTGTGCCTTCAGACCATGACACGCTGGGGGCGCTTCTGGGGAACCCTGCGCCTGCGCTGCAAGGCGGCGATTGTGGGCGTGCCCGTAG
>NZ_JBAIYW010000627.1:0-5631 GCF_036763055.1 Desulfovibrio sp. 1214_IL3152
GTGACCACAATGGCCCCCCAGTCCTCAAGCGAGCGGGCGGCTGTGGTGGCTCTGGGCAGGGCGGCGCACTGTTTGGTCAGCTCCTGCCAGAGATTGTCGGCCAAACGCTGATCATCAGTAACGCAGATTGCCGACGCAAGCGTGTCGTGCTCGGCTTGCGACAGCATATCTGCGGCAAGCCATTCGGCATTGGCCGAAGAGTCTGCCAGGATAAGCACCTCGCTTGGACCGGCGATCATGTCGATGCCCACCGTGCCTTGCACCAGACGCTTGGCAGTGGTGACAAAAATGTTGCCCGGCCCGGCAATGACATCCACCGGAGCCATGCTTTCCGTGCCATAGGCCATGCCCGCCACGGACCAGGCCCCGCCGACGCGGTACACTTCTTCAATGTCCAGCAGATGGGCGGCAGCCAGAATATGGGGGTTGACGCTGCCGTCCTTGCGGGGCGGCGTACAGATGGCAAGACGCGGCACACCGGCAACCTGCGCCGGAATGGCGGTCATGAGCAGACTTGAGATCAGCGGGGTATTGCCGCCTTGTCCGCCCGGCACATAAAGCCCGGCAGCGTCAACGGGCAAAACGTGCTGCCCCAGAATGCTGCCGTCAGGCCGCGTGGTAAACCAGGATTTTTCCGTTTGCGCTTCATGAAAGGAGCGGATGTGGGTGGCGGCCTGACTGATGATTTCTCTGTTTTCAATGGAAACAGAGGCCGCCGCACGGGCGATTTCCTGCTCGCTGACGAGCAGGGGGGGGGCAAAATCCGGGCAGTCAAAATTACGGGTATATTCCACCAGGGCTTCATCGCCCTTTTCGCGCACGGCAGCGATAATGTCGCGCACGGCGCTCTCCACCCCGTCACCGGGGTTGTTGCGGCCTTGCAGCCATTGGGCAAGCTTGGGCCACTCCTGCTCATTATGCAGAGTCAAAGTCCGGCATGTCATAGTATTTTCCTCACCTCGATTGGGGGAATATACAGAAGGCTCCTGTGAATGTCGAGACTCGCCGCCGCTTGAGAAAGGCAGCCGGCATGGTGTTTTTCTCTCGGCACTTGGTCAGGAAAACCAGAACCACTGAAAATCGGGCCTGATCAGTCATAAATTCTGTTTGATCGCGCAGTGTTGAGGGGCGGCAGTTTTTCAATGTATGCCAGAACTGGAGCCGCCGATGGTTTTCTGTCTGAAGTTCACAATATTCCTTATGGCATCCTTGCCAGAGCCTCTTTGCCAGAACCTCTTTGTCAAAATTCCCTTGCCAAAATCTGTTTGCCGGGCATCGAAAATGTCAGCAACCAGCAATACTGCTTGAAAACGTTGCCGATTAAAAACAGCAGCGCTGTTTACCCACGCGGATAAACAGCGCTGAAAGCACGCCGGATGTTGCAATACCTCTCTTGTACGATGGGATGACTAGAGCAGTTAACGAATGAAATGAGTTAACTGCTCTGCAAGGATTTCCTTGAAAATCCTTGCCACGAAATGCGAGGAGGCAGGCTTTTGCCTGCCGGAAACGAGCATTTCAAGTGTTAAATGCTCTAAATGAAGGGCGGCGTGTGGCGTACTGTGACAGGCAGCGCCTGGGGTACGCTTTCTTGCGCTTTGGCAAGGTATGTGAGGGCAGGGCTGCACAGTTCCCGCAACTGTGCGGTCAAGGCTCCCCTTCGTTCGCGCTCCATTTCCAGTTCTGCCTGGCGTTGTGCCTGAAAGGCGCGTAGCCAGGCCGTGGCCCGCTCTATGGCCCTGCTTTGCATTTCAGGATCAATGGTGCGGGGGCGTCTGATTTTTTGCGAATCCTGAAAGTGCAGCTTTTCTTCCCGAGACAGCAGGGGACGGGGCGGTAAAACCGCGCACAGGGCATATGACAGCATCTGGTCAAAAGCTATGGGTTGGATTTGAGGCAGCGGGCTGTCAACAAGCAGAAGGCCATTGTCGGTCTTTTCAAGTACACGCCCGATATGGGTATACACGCAGGCGTCTTCCAAAGCCTGGGGCGAATTGTCGTCAGCCAGCGCTTCAAAAACGGCATGGACGAAAGCCCGGGAATAACCCTTGTTCATGGCTATGGTGCGATACCGGTGCGCCATTTCGGCGTCCGGAGCCTTGGGGAGGGTATAGCCGCAATTTTGTCCGCCGAAGCGATACCAGCGGGATATTTCATGCGCGGCCGGGCCATAGCCCGCATCGGCGGCCATGAGCAGCCAGTGAAGGTTGGTGCCGGTGTTCCAGCGAGTGGCATAGGCATGCATGGCTTTGGGATCACCAAGAAAGGCCCCCCGTGTATAGGCGCTGCGGGTCTGGCCTATGCCGTCATCATAAAGGGCCAAACGGGTGTATATCCAGCCCGGGGACGTGTAGCGCGCGGCCCACTCCAGCCAGAACGATATGGAATGCATGAAAGGCGGGATGTCAGGATGTGCGGCGGCCAGGGCCGGGCGCTCGCACTGGATGCGGATGATGAGGTCGGCCATGGCTACGGGATTGCCCTCAAGAGCTTCCTGCAGGACGGGCAGATACTGGCTTGACGACTGGCAGCCCACATAGCGCGGTCTTTTGCGCGCCTTATCGGGCGGGGGCGAGTACCAGTCGGGGTCTTCCACAACAGGCGCTGTGATCAGCAGGGTACGGGGCAGGGCCTGGTTGCAGTAAGCCGAATCTCCTTCAGTGCAGGCAAGCTCGGGCAGGGGGCGCAGCCCCAGTTGCGGCGTGAAGTAGATTTCGGCGGCAAAAAGCCGCAGAGGAACGAAAAGCAGATAAAACGCACCAAGATGCAGGATGACAGCACTGCGCCATGACATGATACGCCCTCCTGTGGCATAAGGAGAATCAAGTCGTTGCCTGCCGGGCAGAACGGCAGCCCTGAACGCACAGCCATGTCCGGGCCGGCCTTTGGCAACCGCCTGCAAAGCCGGAGCATGACACAATCGAAAAAAACGTATATTTGTTATGATCGTCTTGCCGGCGTGAGCCATGCCGGCGGCATGATTTGTAAATATGACAATGCTTATTTATAATTTTATATTCTAATCTCAATATACGTCAAGTCTCCTGAAGCCTTGACAGTCTGGAAACCCGAACTTAGTTACAAGGAATGAACGCGGCCGCCTGCGGGCGGGGCGACTCAGGAGGGATCATGCAGCGTCACAAGATGCACAAATCTTATGAAAGGGCAGCGCAACCGGAAGACGAATTTTCGGAAGACAGCCTGCACTTTTCCGCGCCGGACGGCATGGGAGAAATGCCCGGCGAGTTGGACGACACCTTGCTTGAAGGCATGGCTGACGCAATGACAGAGCAGGGCGATGTTCTTTCTGCGACGGAAGTAGAGGCCCGGTGCAAGGCCGAGGTGGAAGAAATGCGTTTGCGCATGGCTGCTGAGATGGATAACTTTCAGAAGCGCCTCAAGCGTGAGCATGAAGAGCAAATGCGTTACGCCGCCGAAAAGGTTTTGGGCGATCTTTTGCCCACCCTTGACAATCTTGATCTGGCTTTGCAATACGGCAGCACCAACGAGGCGTGCAAGGATATGCTGCAGGGCGTGGCAATGACGCGCAAGCTGCTTCTTGAAGCTGTTGCCGGACACGGGCTTGTGCCGGTGGGCGAAGAAGGCGAAGAATTTGACCCGGCCATACATGAAGCCGTGGGTTTTGACGCCCGGCCGGAGCTTGCCCCCAATTCTGTGGCCCGCCTGCTTCAGCGAGGATACAAACTTGGCGGGCGCTTGCTGCGCCCCGCAAAGGTTATGGTCAATCCCTGAACTATGCTTCGAGCGAAAGCAAAAGAGGCCGTAATTTCCGGATTTCCGGTGGTTACGGCCTCTTTTCGGTATGCTCGCCGCCAGCTTGGCGCGCCAGCACAAGAGGCAAAAAACACCAGCCACGCGGGTGGTGCTGATAAGATTGCCCCTGAAAGCATTTGGAGTTGTTAGGCCCTGAAATGCCTTCACGGCATGTTCCAAGGGGGGCTTTACATACACAGCAAGTTCGCCCTCGGGCTGTTCCGCAGAGGTGCTTTCAACCAAAGGGTATACCGGCTTAAACCGTTGGGGCAGGGCTTGCTGGCCAGGCTGGCAGCGCCATGTAGCTCCGCGCTGTTACGCGTCTTGGAGCAGATTACCTTTGAGAATGTCCGTTCCCACCGCTTTTCCGGTGCAGCGACAACAGTAATACGCTCCGGTTAAGGCATGGTGAGGCCGGGCCAAAAGCCCCACCGCTGCAAACCGAAAGGCCATGCCTTTGCCGGTTAGCCTTCCAGGTCTTTATAACGTTCGGCAATGGTCTTGAACTGTTCCTGAATAGCCATAAAGGCATCGACAACATCCGGGTCGAACTGGGTTCCCTTGCCGTCCAGTATGATTTTTGCTGCGCTTTCATGCGTCATGGCAGGTTTGTAAACGCGCTGGCTGCGCAGGGCGTCGTACACGTCCGCAAGGCTCATGAGCCGCGCGGGAAGCGGAATTTCTTCTTCTTTCAGCCCCTGCGGATAGCCCCGGCCGTCCCATCGCTCATGATGGCAGTAGGCAATGTCGCAGGCCATCTTCAGAAAAGAGTCTTCGCCCAAAAACTTGTCCGCAGCCGCAAGAACATTTCTGCCAAGCACAGTGTGCGCCTTCATGGCCTCGTATTCTTCATCCGTGAGGGGACCGGGTTTGTGCAGCACCGTGTCGGCAATGGCGACCTTGCCTACATCGTGCAGGGGAGCCGAAAGGTAGAGCCAGGAGATGACGTCCGCATCCAGCTGATGACGGTATTTGTGCTGTCCGGCCATGTGCAGCGCCAGCGCTTTCACATAGTTCTGTGTTCTTTTAATGTGTGCGCCCGTTTCGGTGTCCCGCCATTCGGCAAGGCTTGCCATGGCATGAATGGTGGCTTCCTGAGTGAGGGCCAACTGGCGTGTGCGCTCGTGTACCAGGTCATTGAGATGATCACGGTAGCGTTTGTATTTCAGCTGGTTGGCAACCCTGTTGCGCACCAGAGAAACACGAAAGGGCTTGGCGATGTAGTCCTGCGCGCCCAGGGAAAGGCCGGTGGCCTCGTCTGTTTCTTCATTCTGGGCTGTGATGAACATGATGGGAATGTCGCGTGTGGCGGACTCTTCCTTGAGCCTGCGGCAGACTTCGTATCCGTTCATGCCCGGCATGATGACGTCAAGCAGGATGAGGTCCGGCGGCTGGTTGCCCATAGCCAGGCGCAGCGCGTCCGGGCCGTTTTTGGCAAACATGATGGTATAGTCCTCGCGCAGGCTTTCGCTCAGGATGCGTAAGTTTTCCGGAGCGTCGTCCACAAGCAGTATGCGGCTGCGCTGGGCTGCCGCCTCGTTCACTGCCTGCCTCCGGTAAAGCCGGGCAGCCGCCGGGTCAGATGTTCGGCCATGCGTTGCACCATGCGGCTTTCAGCGGCGGTAAGGATGTCGTAGGTTTTTCCGCTCACGTTCTCTTCATCCACATAAATGCCGCGCGCGAGCACATCGTTATACTTGTCCCTCAGTGTCCAGCGCACATCAAGCACGGCCTTCTGGTCGAAATTGCCGTCCAGGCGCTGCACGTCCAGGTACAGCACGTAGTCGGCAGTGGATTCGTCCCCGGCGGGCAGCACGTTAACGCCGCTGGCGAGCATGGGGCGGGTGAGCACTTCGA
>NZ_JBAIYW010000471.1:0-5612 GCF_036763055.1 Desulfovibrio sp. 1214_IL3152
CGGACGGCGCAGGTCTTCCGGGCGCGCGTTTTCCGCCACGGCGGCCTGAATGGTCGCCACACGGTCAGAGGCGGAAACCCCGGTGGTCACGCCAGTGGCGGCTTCGATGGAAATGGTGAACGCCGTTTGCTGCGTATTGGTGTTGTGCTCTGTCATCATGGGCAGGCCAAGACGCCGCGTGTACTCGTCTGTAAGGCACAGGCAGACAATACCGCTGCAATGCCTTATGAGCATGGCCATTTGCGGCACGGTGATGGTCCGGGCCGGAAAAATGAGGTCACCTTCATTTTCCCGGTCTTCATCATCCACCACCAGAACACCGCCACCGGCGCGCAAGGACGCCAGCGCTTTCTGCACACGCTCGTGCGAGCTGCCAAAGGAATCAAGAGACAATGAGGACTGATGCATGCCGTTCTCCGTTTTCCGGTCAATGCCGGGAGAGGGTGCATCAGGGCGTGGACGGGCCGCCAAAGGAATGCCACCGGAAACTTCGCCAAAGGCGAAAGCTCACACGCGGCAGCAAAAACCCGGCGCACATGCGCAAGGCCATTGGCGGCTGTAACCGTTCTCTTCCATCCGGACTGTTACCGTCGGCTTCGGATTCTCACCGAATCTGCTGACCCCAGCATGGGCGCTCGCGGGCTGACGCAGGCCATAAGGCCGCCGTATCACCGCCGGTGGGGACTTGCACCCCGCCCTGAGAAACAGAAACAACATACGCTTTCACGACCGGTTACGCAAGGCGTCGTACCATGAAAAAACATGAGCGTGGAATTGTTTGCAGAAAAAGACACAAGGCAAGCCTTGCCAAAACGTGTGCCTGAGGAAGCCGGAAACTTAGAGCAATTTCGCTTTGACATTGCTGACATTTCTGCCGCGCCTGCGGCGCTTGCGAGCGCCCGCACACGGCAAGGCAGTCTTTTGCGCATGGCTTTCGTCACTTGCCCCAGCCCGCGCAATGCCGGGAAAATCACGCCATACATTGCCTTGTGACGCGAAACTGGAGGGCCGCTTCATTTCAAGCGGGAAAAACAAAAGCCTCAAAGCAAAGCAGTTCCGCTCCCGGGTTTTGCCAGCTTCCCTTGGGCAGGTTGGCCTTGAGGCAAAGATTGTCCAGATACTCCAGCCTGTTCCAGCCCTGATCCACAGGAACCTGCGGCAGAAAAACGCCACTGTGTCCTTGCCATTGCAGGACGAGACCGTGAACACCCACCTCTATTTTTTCCGGGTCCGGGCAGGACTGCAACGTACCCAGCACAGAAATATCCAGTTCGGCCTTGCGCCACTCATCAAGCGTCAGGGGAGAAAAGCGGGGATCACTGAAAGCGGCCGCAGCTGCCAGATGCCAGACGCTTTTATACAGGGGTTCCCGCCCGACAATATTGCCGATGCAGCCCCGCAGGGCCTGATGGAGGGTAATGGTTACAAACGCACCCAAAGGCCGCAGCAGCGGCGCCTGGGGTCGATGCAGGCTTTCCGGCGGCTCGGGGATGGAAGGCACTGTTTTGCCCAGCAAGCCGGCTTCGATGGACATTCGGGCCTGGCGGCTTAAAAAATTCTTCTCTGCATCGGTAAGGTTGAACGGGGTGTCCATATCCACTCCTTTCCATATCAGTTTTACGATACAGTGCAGAATAATACTCTACAAAGCAAGAAGTGCCGCAACAATCGTTGCGACACTTCTTGATAAGGCTTTCACGCAAAGGCTGACGCGCCTCGCGCAGGCCAAGAACGGATCAGGCCCGGTGCTTGGAAATTTTTAGCCGCAGACAAAATACACAGGCTCTCATTGCGAAAACGAACTGGTCGGTTTCGGAACAAAAAGCCGGTTGTGACGCTGCATGCGGCTAAAAAGGCCAAACGCTAGTCTTCGCCTTCAGCGTGGGACTGCTTGCCGGCACCCTTCAGGCCATACATGGTGGTGGAACCGGAAGACCAGAACTCCAGCACTTCTTCGTTAACCAGCTTGGTGAGGATCTTCTTCACGTCGCGGGGACCTTTGTCAGGGAACAGGTCCGTAAAGTCCTTGAAATAGAACTTGGACTTGGAGGCGGCTTTGCTGTTCAGAAAATCAACAACAATATCTTTGTCGTCAGCCATGGTGATTCTCCTGTCCCGGCGGCGCGGATGCGCCGCCGGGGTTAAAACAAGATAGTCCTAGAACTTGAACTGCGTGCTCTGCCGCCAGGTGTAGTAGGCAGGGTCACGGAAGTCGTCGATAAGGTGGTGGGTGAACTCAAGGCCGGTCAGCTTGAAGAAGGTTTCCCAGCCGATGCGCTCAGCCCAGTCGCCCAGGCGTTCGTATTTATTGGCATTGGCAGCGTACACTTCAACGATGTGCTTCACGGTCTTGGTCAACGAAGGCCAGCGGGGCGGTTCGTTGGGGATGTAACCCACAACGACCTTGGAGAACTTGGGCATGCTGATGCGGTTGGAAACCTTGCCGCCCACCATGATGGCAACGCCGTCGCCGTCGCCGTCCGAGATGGGCAGCGCGGGACACATGGTGTAGCAGTTACCGCAGTACATGCAGCGTTCGTTCTTGATGGCGATGGAGTTCACCTTTTTGCCGTCAAGCTCCACCTTGGTGGGACGCACGGCGGCAGTGGGGCAAGCGGCCACGGCCAGGGGAATTTCGCACAGCTGGTCGGTCCACTCGTGGTCGATCATGGGCGGCTTGCGGTGGATGCCCACAAGGCCGATGTCGGAGCAGTGCACAGCGCCGCACATGTTGATGCAGCAGGCAAGGGCAATGCGCACGGGGGCGGGCAGACGCATGGACTTGAAGTCCTCAAACACAACGTCCATCACGGCCTTGACCGGGCCGGAGGCGTCGGTGGCAGGCGTATGGCAGTGCACCCAGCCCTGGGTGTGCACCATGTTGCTGATGCCGGCGCCGGTGCCGCCCACGGGGAACTTGAACGAGCCGCCGTCAAACTTGCGGCTGTTCAGGTCGTCGCGCAGGGCCTTCATGCCTTCTTCGCTGTCCACCATGAACTCAATGTTGTTACGGGTGGTAAAGCGCAGGTAGCCGCCACAGTACTTGTCAGCGATGTCGCACAGTTCGCGGATCAGCGTGATGGACATGGTGCGGGTACCGCCCACGCGGACGGTGTAGCACTTGTCGCCGGTTTCGGACACGTGCAGCAGCACGCCGGGCTCCAGAATTTCGTGATAGAGCCACTTGCCGAAGTTGTTCTTGATGATCGGCGGAAAGTATTCATCATACTTGTGGGGGCCGATGTCAGTGATACGGCCTTCCATCGGTTTTGCGGGATTGTACCCGGAAGAAATAAATGCCATGTTCTTCTCCCCCTTTGACTAGCGTTGATGGCGTTTGCGGTAAGCGGCGAGGTCACGGTCCCAACCACCGGTAACTTCTTCTTCCTTGAAGAAGATGTACGGGTTGGAGCGGGGTTCCTTGACGTGGTAGGCGGCAGCAGGAGTGTCGGTGACTTCCAGCAGTTTCTGGAAGGACAGACGCTTCATGGTTTCACCCACGCGTTCGCGGTTTTTGCCTTCTTCCATCCACCAATCCCAGATCTTTTCGATGACTTCTTTGACGTCATCGTAGGGAGCTTCACAGGAAACGAAGGGCACGAGCAGCGAACCCATCTGGGCGCCGTCAACCACGGGAGCCTTGGCGCCTACGAGGATGCTCGCGCCGCGCTCGTCGCCGATGCGCAGGGCGCGGGGCATGGTGTTGATGCAATGCATGCAGCGCACGCAATCAGCGGTTTTGATGGAAAGTTTGGAACCGTCCCACTTCATGCACTGGGAGGGGCAGCGGTCCACCACTTCTTTCTGCAGGTCAAACTTGCCCCAGTCGCGGCCGGAGTGAGCGCCGGCGTTGGGAGCAAATTCACCGGCCACGTAAGCCTTCACGGCTTCCTGGTCGATTTTGATGTCGTCCTTCCAGGTACCGACAACGGCAAAGTCAGAGCGCGCCATGGCGCACACGCAGCCGTTGGGGCAGCCGTCGAACTTGAATTTGAACTTGTAGGGGAACGCGGGGCGGTGCAGTTCGTCCTGATAGTCCATGGTCAGCTGGTAGCACATGTCCTGCGTGTTATAGCAGGCATATTCGCAGCGGGACTGACCGAGACAGGCTTCAGGCGTACGCAGGTTGGAACCGGAGCCGCCAAGGTCCACGTTCATTTTGTGGGTCAGTTCGTGGAAGATTTCTTCCAGCTGGGCGGTCTGGGTGCCGAGCAGCACGATGTCGCCGGTGGAGCCGTGCATGTTGGTCAGGCCGGAGCCGCGCAGATCCCATATGTCGCACAGGTCACGCAGGAATTTGCTGTGATAGTACTTGGCAGCGGGTTGGGCCACACGCATGGTGTGAAAGTGGGCCACGCCGGGGAACATTTCGGGCTGGTCGCAGTAACGGCCGATAACGCCGCCGCCGTAACCGAACACGCCCACGATGCCGCCGTGCTTCCAGTGGGTTTCCTTCTCATTGTAGGAAAGCTCAAGCACACCCAGCAGGTCTTCAGGGCAGTCCACGGGGATCTGATAGTCAAGACCCTTGGGATTCGCGGCCCGATAGGCCGCTTCCTGCTTGATGTCGGACACAAAGCTCGGCCAGGGGCCGCTTTCCAGCTGGTCCAACAGGGGGGTTGCATGTTTCGCCATTGCCATACCTCCACATGGTTTGTTTGTATCACGCAGCGCGTGATGTACCGGTCAAGTGCGGCGATCCGGGGCTGGCGCCTGAGCGCACTCCGCACCGGGCACGGGTGGAAACAAAAAAAGTTTCCTGCCGACGGGCATTGCCTCCCGCCGCAACGCGCCCGCCCCGTGAAATACGGGACGCCCCAAGGGATCGCGTAAGACGGGCGAGTCAAAACCTCGGCCCCTCTAGGCCGCAACGCGGTCAACTCACTACATAGCGCAATTTTGCGCCAATGACAACCTGGGCGGGATTATATGCGCAAATTGCGGGCGCAAAGCCCGGAGCGCAAGCCCTTGCGCCCTGAGGCGCAAGCATCGCCCCGGTGTGTCCCGTCTGTATATGGCCTGTTAATACCAATTTTTTTGCCATTTGTGCAACTTTTTTTCGCAACATGTACCTTTTTTCACATATGCGGCGCCTCCGCCCTTGGCAAATCCTCTCTTTTCAGCGTACACTGCGCAACATCTTACAGAACAGCCGCCGTCACTCCGGCGCCATTTTCAAGGAACCTTCCCATCATGAAAGACGAACTCGGTTTGTACTACCATCCCCAGGCGGGCAACAGCCTTTCCCGCGTCTATGTGCGGCGCGGCGAGCACGGCGAAGTGGAGTTCCGCCTCTGGCGCTCCGACCTGCCCGAAGTATGGGACCGCCACCCCTGGCTCAGCATGAGTGTCGTGCAGGACGCCGCCCAGATGTACCAGCAGGAACGCAACCCCGAGGCCGACCCTCTCAGGCTTTATGATCTGGCAGTGGCCCGGGCGCTTCTCAAGGAGGACGAGGCGTGAAAGGACGTTGGCTGCTGGCAAACCGCGACTTTCTTGTGCGTGACCTCGTGCGTGACTACTGCACGGTCTATCACGCGCTTGCAGCCCAGCGCCGCCGCTTTGAACTGGACGGGGCCGTGTCGTACACGGCCCTGCGTGACCTTCTGGGC
>NZ_JBAIYW010000341.1:0-5609 GCF_036763055.1 Desulfovibrio sp. 1214_IL3152
GACGCCCTCGAAGCGACCCCGGCGAGGCCCGCGCCCGCACCATCGGCGTATGCGTCAACGCCGCCGAACTGGACGCCATACGGCGCAACGCGGATTGCGTGGGCTTGCCTGTCTCGCACTGGCTGCGAAACGTGGCTCTCTCCCGCTCCTTGCCGCGCTCCGTCCAGCCGGAAGTCAACCGGGACACCTACCGTGCCCTTGCCGGGGCCGTGAACAACCTGAACCAGCTAACTCGCCTTGCTCATACAGGCAATGCCGTATGTGCGGATGCCGCCTTGTGTGAGGTGCTTGCCGTGGTGCGCCAAGTGCAGCGGGAGCTATGCGGGGCCAACCATGATAGCGAAGCTGGTTAAGGGCAAGGGTTTTCGGGGAGCCTTGGAATATGATCTGCGCGAACAGAAGGGGCATATCCTCGATACCAACATGGGCGGCGACAATCCGCGTGAGTTGGCGCGGGAGTTCGGCGCGGTGCGGGCCTTGCGGCCCAATCTGACCAAGGCGGTTTGTCATGTGAGCATCAGCTTGCCGCCGGATGAAAAGCTCACAGACGACCAGTGGAAGGACGTTGCCGGAAAATACCTTGAGGGCATGGGCTTCAAGGATAGCCAGTACGTTGTGACCAAACACACCGACACCGAGCACCCGCACATTCACATTCTGGCGAACCGGGTCAGCATGAGCGGTGAGGTAGTCAGCGACAGCCGGGACTATCAGCGGCAAGAAGCCATCATGCGGCGACTGGAACGCGAATACGGGCTGAAGGAGGTGACGCCCAGCCGGGAGAGTGAGCGCCGCGCTCCCACCAAAGGCGAAATTGAATGCGCGGTGCGCACGGGCAAGCCTTCCGCAAAAATGGCCCTGCAAACGCTGGTGGACAAAGCTTTGCACAATCAGCCCGGCTATGCGGAGTTCACGCGGCGGCTTGAAAAATCCGGGGTGGAGGTTTTGCCCAATGTTGCCAGTACAGGCCGCATTTCCGGCATCAGCTATCGGCATAGCGGCATCATCATGAAAGGTTCCGACCTTGGAAAAGGCTATTCCTGGGCCGGACTGCAAAAACGAGGATTAACCTATGAGCAAGACAGAAGCCCTGCGCCAGATGATAGAGGGCGATACGCCGAGGCAGTTGAGCGAGGTAGCCCAACTGCTGGAAGAGATTCACACGCGGAAAGTCCAGAGCGCCGAGGAATTGGCGAAATCACTCGAACCCTTGCTGAGCGTCATGCTCAAAATAACCTCGGACACGGCGCAAGCCTTGGAAGCTCTGGGCCAGAGTTCCCGATACATCAAAAACCAACACGAGGAGACAATAAAAACATGGAATTACTTCCTTTCCAAGACCGGGGAACAGGTAGGCAAGATTCAGAACACGCAATCACAGACGGCCAGCGCAGCGCAGGAGATAAAAGCCCACACGGCGGAGATGGTAAAACAGGCAAGCCGTCTCTCACAAATGAGGACGTGGGCGCATTGGGGGTATCCTCTGGCGGCGGCTCTGCTGCTGTGTCTGCTCTGGACAGGATTCGCGCTCTGGCGGATGCCGGATTACGATATTCTGTTCCAGAACCAGTACAGAATTTACAAAATGCTGGAAAACGTGGAGGGGAAAATTCAGGTTCCGGGCGGGAAGAAATGATGGAAATAGAAAAGGCAAGAAAAAGGGAAGTGGATATGGAACGTTGAATTTTTACACCTTGGTGCTTTTGCGCGGCCTTCCGGGCGTCTTTGTGGGCGGTTGGGGGCCGCGCTTCATTTCATCCTCAATGCGCCGCACCAGTTCCCCGGCATCCACTTTCAGCACTTCAGAAATTTGCAGCAACGCAGCGATACTCACACCAACGTTTCCCCGCTCCACATCCGAGATAAACGGATAAGAAAGACTTGAGAAATCCGCAAGTTGTACCTGAGAGATACCCACATGATTGCGGGCTTCCCGGATGACTTTAGCGATAGCCCACTGGACTAAAAGATTTCTATCCATAGCCCCCAAGGTAGCCGGATATTGACATGAAAACCCATGTTATAATATGGTTATTAGTGGACGACAGCACAGCCCCACACCCCGTCAACTATATGTAAATCTTCAATTTTCCTAGCAAACATCAACACAGGAGAGGATATGGAATGTATTAACCATCCGGGCACGGCCGCAGCCGGAACGTGCCAGATGTGCGGCAAAGCCTTATGCGCCTCATGCATGAACCGTTTCGACCCGCCAGTATGTGAGCCTTGCCTCATTGCCCACAACGGAGCACTGGCGCGAAGGCTTTACCTCGACCTTGCCGTGACCGCGATAATCTTCGCCGGGGTAGCGGCCTTTGTGGCGTTCAATGTCCAGACCAACCGTGAGGGGGGAATAATCGTCGGCCTGATGCTGGCCGGGGCGTATTGGGGCTGGCAGTTTCTGAGCAAAATTCCCATGCCCATCATACTGACCTCTGGCGCGGGCCTTATCTTCTACTTTTTCCTGAAATTCTCACTCGCTGTTCTTGCTGGGTTCATCATCGCCCCTTGGCAAATCTTTAAGCGAGTCAAGGAAATTCGGGCAATTAGTAAGTTGGAGAAGGAAATAAAGGCCGGACAGGCATAACGAGAGGAGCACCCATGAAAAAGAAAAAAATCATTCCATTGATGCTGGTGGGGCTGTTTCTGCTACCCGCCATTGGTTGCGAGAAAAAAGAGGAAACAAAGACCGTTGATTGGTATATGGCCCCGGAAAACAAGGCCGCGTTTGAGGCTAAGCTAAAGGAATGCCGGAATAACCCCGGCGAGTTAGGAAATACGCCGAACTGCCAAAATGCGGAGTTGGCAAATCATAGATCGTTTACGCGAGTTCCAGCACCATCGATCAGGTGACTAAATAGAATGGCGGATAAACCGCCATTCTAAAATTAAACTTCATGTAGTATTGCAGCAACTTCATCCTTTAAAGGAATTAAAGGAATATAGAGCTTTTGAAAAGCAAGCCCAATAGCTCCTGTAAACAATGTCATTTTTACTTTATTCTCACCGTAAGAAAAAACATGCTTTTCAGAGATATCAGGATATGGATCCATATAAAACACCTCAGTGATACCCATCTGACAAATTTTCTTGGCACAGAGCACGCAAGGCGATGCAGATGTAAAAAGAAAACCATTCTCAATCTGATGTTGTCCATGTTTAGCACATTGTAATATTGTATTTTCTTCAGCATGCAAAGCTCTTGTATGCACTTGATTTTCTTTGCAAGTTGTTTTATTGTATTCACTTTTAAAGCAATAAACGTCTGACAAGCCATAGTCATGAATAGTATTTAATTTTTCTCGTACAATTTTCATGTGATCTGAGAATTTTAAGTCAGTTTTTTCAAAATCACTATAAGCATCAGGGTCAAGTCCATCAATAAGTGAAGACGCACTTCTAGCATAACATGGAATTTGAAGTTTTGGAACGCAGTTCCATCCGATAGCAAGCGGCTCAAATGAGCTATCTGTTATCACCGCCCCAACATTTCTTGACATGCATCCTGAGTTTGTTGCAGCAGTGATTGCAAGTTGCATTAAAAATTCATGTTTTGTTGGCTTTACAATTCCTGGATGTTGTATCAATGCTACATAGCGAAGTATGGTTTTCGTCAATTGTGTGTAGTGAGAATTTAATGATCTTAAATTATTTACATATAAATCTGCCATGTTTATGCATGATTTAATATTTTGACCGGTATATTCTTCATAATCTTCGTAAAAATCTTCATTGCTACTTTCTTTCTTATCTATCTTTACAATTTGACTTTCTTTTAGATCAGCCGCTGAAAGCCGCCGTCTTCTTTCATCTTCATCACAGTTTACAGCCATTAGATAAAATGCTGAAAATCTTTCTCGAAAAAAATGCACCTCAAGAGGATTTCTAAAAGCGTCAATTACATAAAGACTTTTTAATTCCCCAGTGCTTTTATCAACTCTACGAATTATCTTTATTAAAGTGTTAATACGTCTTGCTATTGAAAATATATGTTCAAATTCCTGAGCTGAATCTGCAAATGCACAACCGGTTCTTCTTATATTGTCGCCAACTTTTTGAAAAACAGAGATATATTTGTCACCACGACTATCTAAAAATAGTTTTATATTATCAGAAAATTGCTGTATCTCACTGAGTATGTAATTCTTAATCGCAACTCTTGTATTTTTGATTCTTTCTATCTCAGCAGGATCTTCTGCATCGTACAGCAGAGCGTTATCCGTTTTTAAAAACTCATTCAATATTTTATTCTTTTCAAAAAAACATTCATAAGTTGTTTTAAATTCAGATATATCAATATCAAATGTTGTTTTTATATACTGATGGGCTTCATCGAATTTTGACTCTAAAATAAATGTTGATATAATATCTTTAACTCTTATATGGTGAAATTTTTTCCAATTTTTTTTACAGAATCGAGATACAATACTCCATTTTCGTGATTCTATAGAAGATTTATCATTACCAAACGATGCATCAACGCTTCCGAGCTCATGCCTGTCTTTACTTAATATGCTTGCAACTGTAGTGCAGCCACTACCGGTTTTTCCAGTTACGCCTATCACTATGAAACGATTTCTCATTCTGAACAACTGCTCAATCCCACGTTTCATAAAATCTCCTACAATTGAAGTGTGACTACCCATTCTCAATTGAAACTATTTCAGCATGTTAGTCGGATATATTAGAACCATCACGCAGCACAAAAATACAAGCTGAGCATTAGTGCCAATATCTCTCCGAAAATACTCACTAATGAATAATACTAGAATGCTATTTCAGATACGTCAAATGCACAGAGATAAACTGGTGGGAATAGTGGTGGGAAGAAAATCGACCAAAGAAAAAGCGGTTACAATTTTCATTGTAACCGCTTGAATTTCTTGGTTGCGGGGGCAGGATTTGAACCTACGACCTTCGGGTTATGAGCCCGACGAGCTACCGAGCTGCTCCACCCCGCGACACGTCAGCAACAACATGTTGTTGCGAAGTAGATATGTAGCCCTTTGCCCTTGTGGTGTCAAGCATAAAAGTTGAATTATTTTTTAAAGTGCAAAAAAGCGTGCAGGGTTTTGATTTTTGGGCAAAATACCTGCCGGGATTCACTGGGGGGATATGTTGCCCGGGTTCGTGCGTGTTGCGCGTTGGGCCTTTACCTGCTGTATGCCTGTCGGGCGTAAGTGCTTTTCGGCCATCAGGGTGTTCTGTCTCCGCGCACTGCAGCCCGTGTTCTGGCTCTGCTTTTATTCAAGGTTGCGTTGCACACGAGTTTTGCCGTCGGCACTCAGCACATAGGTCAGGCCGTGCCGGGCTTCGGCATCATCGGGGTCTGCCAGCGCCACAATGCCGACGGCCCTCAGGGCCTGAAGGTGCAACTCGACGGATTCGGCACACAGATGCCGCTCACCGGGATAGAGTCCTGCCAGGGCGGAGCGGATTTCTTCCGCTGTTCTGGGCATGCCGTCCAGCAGCATGGCTCCTAGAGCAGATTAACTTTGAAAATATACATTTTCAAAGTTTAAAACACGCTCGCTTCGGCGTTTAACCGCGCAAATAAATTGCGCTTACGCCTTCGCGGCGGGCGTCTGCTCGCGCAGTCGCCAGAG
>NZ_JBAIYW010000050.1:0-5602 GCF_036763055.1 Desulfovibrio sp. 1214_IL3152
TGAGGAACAACAGTGTGAAATGCCGGGGGCGAAAGCCCACACCGTCGAGGCTCCGTTGCCCGACGGCCATGCGGGCGGCGCCGCCTGCGACAGTGACCACAAAACACGGGATGGAGGTCTGGCGCGATGATTCCTCTTTCATGGTACATGGCGCTGGCCGCTGTGCTGTTCTGTATCGGCGTGGCCGGATTCCTTACGCGGCGCAACATTATTGTCATGCTGCTTTCCCTTGAGCTGATGCTCAACGGCGTGAACCTGAACCTCGTGGCCATGAGTTATTTTATGGATTCCCTGCGCGGCCATGTGTTCACCCTTTTTGTGATAACGGTGGCAGCATGCGAGGCCGCCGTGGGCCTGGGCATAGTCATCTGCCTGTTCCGCAGCCGTAAAACGGTGCGCAACGACAAAATCGTCGAGCTTCGGGGGTAGCCATGCCCATATACCTCTTGCTTATTCCGCTGTGTCCGCTGCTGGCCTTTGCCGTTACCCTGGTCTGCGGGCGCTGGTGGGGCAGTCGCGCCCACTGGCTGCCCATTGCGGCCATTGTGATTTCCCTGTGCTGTTCCCTTCTGGCCCTGCGCGATGTCATGAACGGCGTCATCGTCAATGCCGATGTGCATAACTGGATAACATCGGGCAACCTGAGCGTGTCTTTCGGCTTTCTTGTGGACCAGCTTACGGCGGTCATGCTCATTGTGGTCACCAGCGTCAGCACGCTGGTTCACATCTATTCCGTGGGCTACATGAAGGGAGAAGACGGCTATTACCGCTTTTTTGCCTATCTGGCGCTCTTTTCTTTTTCCATGCTTATGCTGGTGCTGAGCAACAACTTTTTGCAGCTCTTTTTTGGCTGGGAGGCTGTGGGCCTTTCGTCCTACCTGCTCATCGGCTTTTATTATGAGAAAACGTCGGCCTCGGATGCTGGCAAAAAAGCTTTCATCGTCAACCGGTTCGGTGACTTTGGTTTTCTGCTCGGCCTGTTCTGCATCTTTACGCTTTTTGGCAGTCTGCACTATGAAAACGTGTTTTCCCAGGCGGGCATGCTGCAGGGCCTGAGCTACACCATCGGCGGCACAAGCATTGACGCGGCCACCCTCATCTGTCTGCTGCTCTTTTGCGGCGCAGTGGGCAAGTCTGCCCAACTGCCCCTGCATGTGTGGCTGCCCGACGCCATGGAAGGCCCCACACCTGTAAGCGCTCTCATTCACGCGGCCACAATGGTCACGGCGGGGGTCTTTCTGGTGGCCCGCTGTAACGCGCTGTTTTCTCTTTCGCCCACGGCTCTTGGGGTCATCACCGTAGTGGGCGCGCTGACGGCGCTTTTTGCGGCCACCATTGCCCTCACCCAGACGGACATCAAGCGGGTGGTGGCCTATTCCACCATCAGTCAACTGGCCTTCATGTTCATAGGTTGCGGCGTGGGGGCCTATGCGGCGGGCATTTTCCATCTCTTTACCCACGCGTTTTTCAAGGCCCTGCTGTTCCTGGGCTGCGGCTCGGTCATTCTGGGCATGCATCACGAGCAGGACATGCGCCGTATGGGCGGCTTGCGAAAATACATGCCCATCACCTGCGCCACATTTTTGCTGGCCTCGCTTTCCATTTCCGGCGTACCGGGGCTGGCAGGCTTTTTCAGTAAGGACGAGATCCTGCTCATGGCTTTCAATGCCGACACCACGGCTGGGTACTTTGCCTGGGGCGTGGGAACCTTTGTGGCCTTTTTGACGGCCTTTTATTCCTTCCGCTTGTTTTTCAGCATTTTTTACGGCGAATTTCGCGGCACACGGCATCAGCGCGAGCATTTGCACGAGTCGCCGCTGGTGGTCACCATACCTTTGCTCATCCTGGCCTGTGGGGCCGTGGCGGCTGGCTGGCTGGGCATTCCTCATGTGCTTGGCGGCTCCAATCTCTGGGCCGGTTTTCTTGAGCCGGTGCTGGGGCATCCGCATCTGCACCTGGACGGCACGGTTGAGCTTATGCTCATGGGGGCTTCGGTGGTGGCGGGGGGCTGCGGCATTGGCCTTGCGTGGTTTATGTACTGCCGCCAGACCGAATGGCCGGACAGGGTTGTGCAGAGTTTTCCGCGTTTGTACAGGCTTTTTCTGCACAAGTACCGTGTGGACGAAATCTACGCGGCCTGTCTGGTGCGCCCGGTTTTGTGGCTGGCTGACCATGTGCTTCTGCGCGTGGTGGATACCAAGGGGATCGAAGGGGTTGTCAATGGCCTGCCCCGTGCTATCGGCAGGCTTTCCGACAGGTTGCGCCGCTTCCAGGACGGGCAGGTGGCCCATTATCTGGCCTGGCTGGCCGGAGCCTCGGTGGTGCTTCTGATTGTGCTGCAACTGGGAATTTTCTCGTAAACACGGCAGGGAGACAGCATGTCCGTACCCGTACTTTCCTTGCTTATCTTTGTTCCTGTGCTTGGCGGTCTCTCGCTTATGCTTCTGCCCCGAGGGCGGGAGGAGACTATCAGGCTGGGGGCGCTGACCGTCTGTGCCGTGGAACTGGCCCTGAGCCTCTGGGCGCTCAGCCAGTTTGACAAGGGCTTGTGGCAGATGCAGATGGTGGAAAACCGCCCCTGGATTGAAAACCTGAACATACGCTACAGCCTGGGCATTGATGGCATAAGCGTGCTCTTTTTGCCGCTGACCGCGCTCATTACTCTTTTGGGCGTGGCTGTGTCGTTCAAAAGCATCACTTTGAAGGTCAAGGAGTTCTTCGTCAGCCTGCTGCTGCTCGAAGGAGCCATGATGGGCGTGTTTTGCGCGCTGGACCTCATGCTTTTTTATGTGTTCTGGGAGGCCATGCTCATTCCCATGTTCCTGCTCATCGGCGTATGGGGCGGGCCACGGCGCATTTATGCAACGGTGAAGTTCTTTCTTTACACCCTGTTGGGCAGCCTGCTCATGCTTGTGGGCATTATCCTCCTTTATCTCAAGGGCGGAAACACCTTCGACATGCTGGCCCTGGCCGGACAGAATTACGGTAAAGACCTGCAGTTGCTTTTATTCTGGGCCTTTTTTGCCGCGTTTGCCGTCAAGGTTCCCATGTGGCCCGTCCACACATGGTTGCCCGATGCGCATACCGAGGCGCCCACGGCGGGTTCGGTCATTCTTGCGGGCGTGCTTATCAAGATGGGCGCGTATGGCTTTTTGCGCATCAGCCTGCCCATTCTGCCTTACGCCGCCTGGACCTTGCTGACGCCCATGCTGGTTCTGTCTGTTATCGCCATTGTTTACGGCGCGCTGGTCTGCCTGGCGCAAACCGACATCAAGCGCCTGATCGCTTACAGTTCCGTGAGCCATATGGGTTTTGTGACTCTGGGGCTTTTTGCCCTGACCCAGAAGGGCGTGGAAGGCTCCATCATACAGATGCTCAACCACGGCATCGTGACGGGCGCGCTCTTTCTGGCCGTGGGCATGATTTATGACCGCACCCACACACGCCGGATCTCTGACTACGGCGGCCTTGCCAGCACCATGCCCGTCATGGCCGGATTTTTTCTGGTATTTACCCTGGCGGCCATAGGCCTGCCGGGTACCAACGGCTTTATCGGCGAGTTTCTCATTTTGCTGGGCGGGTTCGAGCGCGCGCCCTGGGCCGCAGTGGTGGCGTCTTCGGGGCTTATCCTGGGGGCCTGGTATATGCTGTGGCTCTATCAGCGAGTATTTTTCAAGCAGGTTTCAGATACGGTGCGCGGGCTGTCCGGGCTTGACGGCAGGGAGCTGACCATCCTGCTGACCATGGCCGTGCTGGTGCTTGCCATAGGCATTTTCCCCAACATGCTGCTGGAATACACCCACGCTTCGGTAGAGCGGCTTGTCAGTGACACGCAGCAGGCTTTTGCGGCCTTTGCAGCCCAGTAGGGCGGAGTAACAAGGAGCCACCATGACTGATACTGTTGTCGCGCCTCTTTCTGCACTGCCCTTGCTGGCCGATCTGCCCGCCCTTGCGCCGGAGCTGGTTCTTCTGGCCACGGCCGTCTGCCTCATGCTTGGCGATCTTTTTTACCCGCGTGAGCGTGTTTTCCAGCAGTGGCTTACAGCCGCCGGGGCTGCCGTTGCCCTTGCCCTGACACTGAGCATGAATTTCAGCGGCGGAGCCGCCGCCTTTGGCGGAATGTTCCGTGCCGACGGGCTGGCGGCGGCCTTCAAGGTCGTCTGCCTTGCGGCTCTCGGGCTTACTGCCCTTATGAGCGAATCCTTCTGCCGTCATGCCTCCATGCGTCAGGGGGAATACTACAGCCTCATGGCTTTTTCCACGCTTGGCATGTGCGTCATGGTTTCTGCCGGTGACGTCATTGTGCTGTATCTCGGTCTTGAGCTTATGGCCTTGCCCATTTACGCTCTGGTGGCCCTGCGTACGGCGGATCCGCGCAGCAGCGAGGCTGCCATCAAGTATTTTCTTATGGGCAGTTTTGCATCGGCCCTGCTGCTTTTCGGCCTGTCCGTCCTTTACGGCCTGACAGGGCAGACGGATATTGCCGAAATGGCGCGTCGCCTTGCCGTCAGCCTGAGCGTATCGGAAATGCACACCCTGCCGGCGGCAGTCATGGCCCTGGGGCTGGTGCTGGCCGGTCTGGGCTTCAAGGTGGCGGCGGTTCCCTTTCATGTGTGGGTGCCGGATGTGTATGAAGGAGCGCCCACCACTGTTACGGCGTTCATGTCTGTGGCAGCCAAAACAGCCAGTTTTGCGGTGCTTGCGCGTGTGCTTTTGCAGGGCTTGCCGCAGTTGAGTCCTTTGTGGAGCGATGCCTTGGCCGGGCTTGCTGTTCTGACCATGATTCTCGGCAACATTGCCGCTCTGGCACAGACCAGCCTCAAGCGCATGCTGGCCTACTCGGCCATTGCCCATGCCGGGTACGCGCTGCTTGGCCTTGCCGCCTGCACGCCTGAGGGGCTGCGGGCCACGGCCGCCTATCTGACCATTTATCTGTGCATGAATATCGGGGCATTTGCCGTCATAAGCTACCTTTCCGCCCGTTCCGGCAAAGGCCGTATGGGCGAAGGTCCCGATGCCGGAGAAGATCTGGATGATTACCGGGGGCTTGCCGCGCGCAGCCCGTTGCTGGCGGCAGTCATGCTGGTTTTTCTTTTCTCGCTGACGGGCATTCCGCCCACGGCGGGCTTTATGGGCAAGTTCATGCTGTTTCGCGCGGCCTTTGCGGCGGGATACCAGGTTACTGTCGTGGTGGCTGTCGTGTGCAGCACCATATCGGCCTGGTACTATCTTGGTGTTGCAAAACGCATGTACATGCAGGATAGTACAGATTGTGTCCCCGCAACATCGTGCGCCATAGCGGGCGAAACGGGCTTGCAAGCGGTGCTCGCGGTCTGTCTTGCCGGGGCGGTGCTGTGGGGCATGTTCCCGCAATCATTGCTTTTCTGGATTAATGTGTATTTTTGACAAGGGTTGATCCTGTGCCGCTCCCCTCGGGGCGCACATAGTTCAGGTGTTGACAAAGTAAATCTGGAGGAGATTTTTTATGAAAAACAGATGGATGCTCGGTGGCAGCATGGTATTGTTACTGCTGCTCACCGTGGGCCAGGCCTTTGCGGCTGAAGGCTCTGCCCCTGCTGCCGCTGCCCCCGCTCCGGTTGCA
>NZ_JBAIYW010000175.1:0-5573 GCF_036763055.1 Desulfovibrio sp. 1214_IL3152
CCTTCGGGAAGCCGATCAAGGGCGTTTGTGTCATAGCCGAGCGATTTAGCCAGCCTGGCAGGGTCAGCCTGGCCGCTACGCCGGCCTGAGCAGCAAGAGCGCTGCGCCCCAGAGGCAATGGCCGCGTACCCAGAGCGGACTGTTTCTGTGATGTCCTGCGCGCTTGTTGTTTTGTCGGTGTTTTTCATGGCGTGTCCTCAATGTTTCAATTTTTCAATAAATGTTGAAATATTAATATAGAAAGTTCGTGTCCAAGGTCCGGCAGGGGGCATAACGCTGCCGCTGCACTGCTCCTAGAGTAGATTAACTTTGAAGTGCTTCACATTTCAAAGTTTTCATTCAGCCAAAAAATGCGATTTTCGGCTGAATCCATGCCACATTGCGAGCGTGTCTTAAACTTTGAGAATGTACATTCTCAAAGTTAATTTGCTCTAGTCGTTCCAGTCCGGAAGAACGGCCGGTGAAACAGCGCTTTGCGTTCTGTATCGGCGGCATTGCTCGGGTTGGTTCGCGCAGCATTCTGAAGTGAGGTAGGCGATGGTGTCGAGCATGAGGGGGATGTTGGCCCGGTATCGCAGAAAGCGCCCTTCTTTTTCCACGCTGATCAGGCCGGAATGCAACAGCCCTTTCAGATGAAAGGAGAGGTTGGTTCCGGGTACTTGCAGAATTCTTGCAATCTCACCGGCCACCAGGCCGTCAGGCGCGGACTTTACCAACAGCCTGAACAGGTCCAGGCGCACTTCTGACGACAGGGCTTCAAAAATACTGCTGGCGTGTGCTGTTTTCATAGAATGATATTTCAACTTTTATTGAATTGTGTCAATGTTTTTTATATGTATATATTACAATATGTTGTGTGGTGGTCGTCGGCCCATGCCTCGGAGCATTCAGCGAAGCCGACCTGGCCGTAATTTCTGTCGCGGGCGAACCAGAATAGCCGCCACTACGGCGGCTGCCAGGGCTGTCATGAAAGCCCCCGCCATATCCAGAGGATAGTGCACGCCTGCAAATATCCGTGCCCAGGCGGTCATGAGTCCCATCAGTATGACTGCCAGGGCAAAAAAGCGTGCGCCCTGTTGAAACAACAGAGGCAGAGCCAGTGAAAACACAAATGTGGCGTGAAAACTGGGAAAGGAGGATGTGGGCGCATGATCGATCAGCATGCGGCCTAGGCCAATGACAAAAGGCCGGGGGTTGTAATGGAACTTGCGGATGCAGTACGCCGTACCCATAGCCAGCATCATTGTCAGGATCAGGCGGCCCGCAAGCACGCCGCGTTGTTTTTGCATGAGCAGGGCAACGAGAGCAAGAACAGCGGCAATGCCGATGGGCCATTCCGCCAGGATGCGGGCAGCCCAGATGCCGAAAGAAGATGCCGTGTCACCGGCGTTCAGGGCCAGAAAAAGCTGATGGTTTAAAGATTCCATGATTGTTCTGCAAGGTTTGTCGCGGGTTGGAACAGGACAGGCGGCTTGAGCAGCGGGGTTGCTGACAGTGTGCGCCCATTGCTGCGAAAACGCTGGCCGGGGCAGGAACGCCCGGGCTGGCGAGAAGTTTGCGGCAGTCTCAAAAAGGCAGAAGGGGACACACATTCACGAAAAGCGTACACGGATTCATGCGGCAGGCCAGCCGTGTGGGCCGCAATAACCGGGACTTCCTGTAACTGCAAAGCCCGTCAAAGTCTTGCGGACAGTGACGGGCTTTACTGATTTCTTGGTGGGCCCACCAGGATTCGAACCTGGGACAGGCCGGTTATGAGCCGGAGGCTCTACCAACTGAGCTATAGGCCCCAAGGAGGAGGACTATAGCCATAAGTTGTTTGGCGGTCAAGCCGGAGATGCCCGGCCTGCCATTTTCGCCTGCTGTTTTACGCGCGGTACTGCGCGTGCACGGGCAGGCGTTTTTGCCGGTATTGCCTTACATGGCGTTGCCGGTTTCCAGCAGCGCGATCTGTTCATCAATGGCTTTTTGCAGCTGGTTGGGCAGGCCCATGATGTCCACATTAAGAAAGCCGCGCACAATGGTGGATGCTGCTTCATCTTCATCCAGACCGCGCGCCATGAGGTATTCTATTTCTTCCTGGGCAATTTTGCCCACGGCGGCCTCGTGCGACAGCTCCACGCCGTCCTGGTTGCTGTCCAGCTCAGGGATGGCATGTATGCGTCCGCTGCCCAGAATAAGGCCCTTGCATTCCAGATGCCCCCTGGCGGGAGCGGCGGACGCGCCTATGAAGCCACGGTTGATGATGGTTCCGCCGGTGGTCAGGGTGCGCGAGACGATTTCGCCGCGCGTGTCGGGCGCATTGAGTTCAATGCGGTTGCCGCAGTCCACGTGGGAGCCTTCAGGCGTGACAATGACGGAATTGAAGCGCGCCACAGCCCCGCTGCCCTGCAGCTTCATGGTCGGATACATTTGCAGGTCGGCCACGGGCTTGAGCAGAATATAGTTGTTCTGAAACTCTCCACCGGCATCCACAATGCCCGCGGAGCGCGGGCGCACCGTGGTGCTCGTTCCCCAGTTATGAATCATGGTGAAGGTGAGCTTGCCGCCTTTTTCCACATAATATTCGGTAATGCCCAGGTGGGCCGTATCGTTGGCGTCATGTGCCGTGGCGCAGCCGCCCAGAATGTGCAGTTCGGCTCCTTCTTCCACCACCACAATATTGTGAATGCTCTGGCCCGCGCCGTGTCCCTTGATGAACATGCACGACTGCACGGGCTGGGTGATCTTGGCCCCTTTTCGGGCGCGCACAAAGTAGCCGCCGTTGCAATGCTCGCGCGTGAGGCGGGTAAATTCGTCTTTTTCAGGATCAAGCAGCTTCCAGTAGTACTGGGGCAGGCCGTCAAATTTTTTGAGGGCCTCGCGGATGTCCATCAGGTCGAGCCCTTCGTGGCTTGTGCGGCAGTGAACCCCTGCGTGATTGAGCTGCATGAACGCTCCGCTCACGGCATGATCGTTCACGTCAATGCCCGCGAGCACAAGGCGTTCCTTGTCCGCGGCGGGCAGACTGGCGAGATTTTCTATGGGCGCTGCGGCTTCGTTGCCGCTGAAACTGTACCGGGAAAGATTGACTGTGCTCATTTGAGGGGGGCCTCCGCAATTTTGCCAAACATGTCGCCGGCCAGGCAGCGCAGACATTCCTGATAGCCGTGATTGGCGATATGGTCGAGAATTTCGCGCGGCCCGGCTTCACAGCAGAGTTTGCCGTTATACATGACCTGCCCCCGGTGGGCGTTGACATATTCAAGAATATGCCCGGTGTGGGTAATGATAAGGCCGCTGGTGGAGCGCGCTTTTTCGCGTTGCCGCAGGGTGGCGCAACATCGTTCGGGCAGGCCGTCCAGCAGGCTGCGCACGGTTTTGCCCACAAGGGCCATATTTTCAAGATCCACGCCGGATTCCGGTTCGTCAAAAAGCAGAAGATCAGGCTGCTGGGCCATGAGCTGCAGCAGTTCGGAGCGCTTGATCTCGCCGCCGGAAAAGCCCGCGTTGACATCGCGGTTCAGAAACTGGTCAAAATGCACCTTGCGGGCCATTTCTTCCACGTCCATCTGGCGTCCGCGTCCGCACAGTTCCACCAGTTTGCCCGTGGGCAGGCCGTGGATGGTGGGCGGACGCTGAAAAGACATGCCAATGCCAAGGCGCGCCCGTTCATACATGGGCGCATGGGTGATATCTTTGCCCTTGAAGATGATCTGCCCCCGGGTGACGGTGTATCCCGAAACGCCCATAAGGGTCATGAGCAAGGTGGTTTTGCCGGAACCGTTTGGCCCAAAGAGGATGAACGTTTCGCCGGGCTTGACGTGCAGGTCTATGCCCTTGAGCACGGGCGTACCCTTGACCTCCACATGAAGGTTACGGATTTCAAGCATTATTGTCTCCGGTTTCACCAAGATATTCCATCACATCGTAATGTACATGGTCCAGAATGTGGGTCAGCCTGGAGACGCACTCGTCCCCCACGGCCTTGCTCAGAAGGTCAACGATAAAGGCGGCTCTTTTGGCATTGACCAGGGCGTCGTATCCCGGGTCCGCGCTGTAGGGTATGGCGCTGATGCTTTCGCTGAAGTTTTGCAGCATTTCCGGGTCAAGGTTCTTGATGGGCTGGGCTTCGTCATCAATATAGGCGATGCCATCGCGCAGTTCGAGCATGACCGGTTTGCCGTGCATGTAGGCGATGCACACTTTCATGGTAGTCCCCTTGGTTTTACAGATGCCGCATAGTGGCAAACTTGGCTGCCCGTGTCCAGAGGAAGGGCGCACGGGCAGGATAAACACATGGCGGCTCTTGCGGTTGCGCCCGGCACTGGCTACCATGTGCAAAGATGTAATGGAGGTATCCATGCTCGTGATTACCGGTGGAGCGGGCTTTTTGGGCAGCGCTCTTTTATGGCAGCTTAACTGCATGAATATTGAAGATATCGTGATTGTGGACAATCTTGCGCGGAGCGACAAGTGGCGCAATCTCGTCAAGCGGCGCTATGTGGACTACATGCACAGGGACCGCTTTTACGAGCTTGTGCAGCGTGATGCCCTGCCCTGGAAGGTCAGCGGCGTGGTACACCTTGGGGCCTGCTCGTCCACCACGGAAAAGGATGCGGATTTTCTGATGGAAAACAATTTCCATTACAGCCGCGATCTGTGCCGTTATGCGCTGGACAAGGGCGCTCGTTTTATCAATGCCAGTTCCGCCGCAACCTATGGCGACGGTTCGCTGGGCTTCAGCGATGACGAGCAGCTTGTGCCGCATTTGCGGCCCCTGAACATGTACGGCTACTCCAAGCAGCTTTTTGACCTCTGGCTGCTGCGCGAGGGCTTGCAGACCCAGGTAGCCAGCCTGAAGTTTTTCAATGTTTACGGCCCCAATGAATATCACAAGGGCGATATGCAGAGCGTGGCCGCCAAGGCTCACCGGCAGATCGGTCAGGAAGGGCAACTGCGGCTTTTCAGATCTGACCGCCCGGATGTGAAGGACGGGGAACAGAAGCGTGACTTTGTTTACGTCAAGGACTGCACGGCCCTGATGGCCTGGCTGCTGGAGCGCAATGATGTCTGCGGCATCCACAATGTGGGTACAGGAACGGCGCGCAGCTTCAATGACCTTGCGCGGGCCGTGTTTGCCGCCCTGAACCGGCCCTGCCGCATCGAGTACGTGGATATGCCCGACAGTCTGCGCGGACGCTATCAGCACTACACGCAGGCCGACATGGACTGGCTCGGGCGGGTGGATTGCCCTTTGGCCTTTACATCGCTTGAAGAAGGCGTGACCGATTATGTGAAGGGCTATCTGGATACAGAAGACCCCTATCTGTAGAAAACGGAACCCGTGGGCGTAAAATTTCTGGGCTGGTTGTGTCCCTTTGGGCGGCCTGTCTTCGGGGCGGACGGCCCTGAAGTGCGCCTGTCCGGGGATACGCTGCCCCTGCGGCTGAAAACGGATGCGGCCCTGTGCGGATTTTTAAAAAAATCCGCACAGGGCCGCTGAAGCATTATGCCAAATCCTGATCTTCCGCGGCATGCTGTCCGGTTTCGGCGTCCTGGGCCGCACCGTCATCCAGCCCCAGACGGGCCAA
>NZ_JBAIYW010000492.1:0-5597 GCF_036763055.1 Desulfovibrio sp. 1214_IL3152
GCGCTGTGGCGCGACAGGACAAGGGCGCGCGTGGTGGCTGTTACCGGCACGGCTGGCAAGACCACCCTCAAGGAAGTGCTGGCCCAGGTACTGTCCTGCGGCGGGAAGACAGCCCGCAATGCCATGAACTATAACAACCAGATAGGCATGCCCCGCGCGGTGCTCGGTACGGACGGCGACGAAGCTTTCTGGGTTATGGAAGCCGGGATCAGTCAGGAAGGCGACATGGATGACCTTGGTTCCGTGCTGCGGCCGGATATTGCGGTTGTCCTCAACGCCGGCACGGGGCATACCGAGGGGCTTGGCGAAAAGGGCGTGGCCTGGCACAAGGCGCGTCTGCTCAAGCATCTTGCCAGGAACGGCAAGGGTCTTGTCTGCGCGGACTACCCCGATCTTGCGCGTGAAGCCCGTGCCACAGGGGCGGACATCCGTTTTTTCAGCGGTTGCGGCCGTGATGTGGAGTTTCGCGCCATTTATGCGGGGGCGGCTCCGGCTCCTCACGGTGCGGATGCCGCAATGGTTGACTCCTGCGGCCTGTACCGCTTGTGGCTGAACGGCAAGGAATTTGATGTCACAGCCCCTTTCAGGGGCGAGTACGGGGCGGAAAACGTGGCTGCTGTGGTTGCAACGGCCCACATGCTTGGACTGGACGTTCAGGCCATACGGCAAGGGCTGGCGCATGCCCGCATGCCAGCGCAACGCTTCAGTCAGGCACGGGCAGGCTCCTGGTTGCTGATTGACGACACGTATAACGCCAACCCCCTGTCTATGGGCCGCATGCTTGATGCGGCGTCCGAAAGGGCGGCCGGTCGGCCTTTTGTGGCGGTTTTGGGCGCCATGCTTGAGCTTGGCAGCCAGGCCGCCATGGAGCATGAGGCTTTGGGCCGCCGTCTGGCCGGTCTGAATCCCTCGGCAATTATCTGGAAGGGACTTTATGCGGAAGATGTGCGCAAAGGGCTTACCCTGGCGGGTTACGCCGGTCCCTGGCAGGTTGTTGCCGATGCCGGGGAATTTATGAAAACATGGCGGACGCTGCAGGACTACGGCCTTGAGGACAAGGCCGCCAAAAGCGGCGGCGTGGTTTTGTTTAAAGGTTCGCGCAGCAACAGGTTGGAAACGCTCATGGCCGCCCTGAGCGGACAGGGCAATTTGTCCTGAAGCTGCGCGGCAGCGTGACAGGGCATTTTCATTTTGAAGCCGCTCTGGCGACTGCGTGAGCAGACGCCCGCAGTGAAGGCGTAAACGCAATTTATTTGCGATGTTAAGCGCCGAAGTAAACTTTGAGAATGGGTACTCTCAAAGTTAATCCGCTCTAGATGCGCGGTGAAGGACGCAGCATATCGACGCAGCCAGGCGCTGTGATGAGGCAGCGAACATTAATCGAATGTAGGTTTAACGGCAAAGCGCTCCGGGGATTTATCGCCCACCGGTGTGATGCGGGCATCTTGCCGTCCGAAACTGTTCCGGCCCGTCCGGCGCGCTGCAAAGATTTTCTGTGAAAAGCGCGCATGGCAAGCCCCTGAACGACTCCTGGTTTTGTCGGCGCGGAGTTGTTTCCTGCCCAGGTGGCTCGGTCTGAAACGTGAACTTTTTTATTCCGGCGGCGTATGCGCCTCACCACCCCCGTAACACTGCGGGCGGTCTACCAAGGGCCTTGCCTGGCCCGCTGACAGTAACGGTCGCAGAGTGGCCAAACGAACGGACTCCGTGCATGTTTTACAATTTCCTTTCTCCTCTCGCATCGGAATGGACATTCTTTAACGTCTTCCGCTACATCACCTTCCGTTCCATGGCGGCGCTCATGACGGCTCTGCTCATTTCCATAATTCTCGGGCCGCGCTTTATTGCATGGCTGCGCCGGTTAAAATGCGGCCAGTATATTCACGAGGACGTGGCGGCCCACGCCTGCAAGGCCGGAACTCCCACCATGGGCGGCCTGCTGATGCTGTTCAGTCTTTCGGTGAGTCTGCTCTTGTGGGCGGATCTGACCAATATTTACATCTGGCAGGCATTTTTTGTTTTTGCCGGATTTGGAGCAGTGGGTTTCTGGGACGACATAACCAAGCTGCGCCATCACAAAAACCGGGGTATTTCCGGCAAGGCCAAGATGGGCGGTCAGCTTGCCGTGGCCTGCGTGGCAATGCTGCTGCTTTTCGTCAACCCTGACTACAGCAGCAAGCTTACCATTCCCTTTTTCAAGGAAGTGACCTTTGATCTGGGCTGGTTTTACCTGCCTTTCGGCGTTTTTGTCATGGTGGCGGCGTCCAATGCCGTCAATCTTACGGATGGCCTTGATGGCCTTGCCATAGGGCCTTCCATTGTGGCCTGCATAGTCTTTTCCATCTTTATCTACATTACGGGCAACGCGCGTTTTGCCGGCTATCTGCTGGTTCCCTACATGCCCGGCGTGGGTGAGGTGACCATTTTTTGCGCTGCTCTTGTGGGCGCGGGCTTGGGTTTTTTATGGTTCAACGCCTATCCGGCTCAGGTTTTTATGGGTGATGTGGGGTCCCTGTCCATAGGCGGCGTGCTCGGTTATCTTGCACTGCTGTGCAAGCAGGAATTGGTACTTGCCGTGGTGGGCGGACTTTTTGTGGCTGAAACGCTTTCAGTCATCGTGCAGGTAGGGTATT
This sequence comes from Desulfovibrio sp. 1214_IL3152, assembly GCF_036763055.1. Lineage (NCBI taxonomy): Bacteria > Pseudomonadati > Thermodesulfobacteriota > Desulfovibrionia > Desulfovibrionales > Desulfovibrionaceae > Desulfovibrio > Desulfovibrio sp. 1214_IL3152. The sequence goes on from NZ_JBAIYW010000492.1 coordinate 2,634, forward strand.
TTCGCTGGACCGGGGGCAAGCGTTTTTTTCGCATGGCCCCCCTGCACCACCATTTTGAACTTAAAGGCGTACCTGAGTCCAAAATTATCATTCGCTTCTGGATCACATCAATTCTGCTTGGCCTCATGGCGCTTTCAGTCCTGAAGCTGCGTTGAGGAGATATAGTATGGCATTGGAAAAAACGCGCGGCAGACGCATCAGCATTGGTGAAACGGCAGTGGTGGTGGGGGCGGGACGCTCCGGCCTGGCTGCTGCGCGCCTTTTGTGTCGCGAAGGAGCGCGGGTGCGTCTGCTGGACAGCAATCCCGGCGCTTTTTCCGGCAGGGAAGGGCTGGCGGGCGAACTGCGACAGCTTGGCGTTGTCATTGATCTTGGCCCTCACAATCCCGATCAGTTTGAAAATGCCGCCTTTGTTGTGCCAAGCCCCGGCATGCCTGTGGCGCGCCTTGCAGGCCTTGTGGACGAAGAGCGCACGGAAATTCTGGCTGAAATGGAGCTGGCATGGCGATATCTGGATAACGAACCCGTGCTGGCCGTTACCGGAACCAGCGGCAAGACCACAACCGCATCACTGGCGGCCGCCATGCTGCATGAACAGGGTTATGCCGTGTTTTTGGGCGGCAATATCGGCACTCCGCTGTCGGAATACGTGCTTTCGGGGCATAAGGCCGATGTGCTGGTGCTGGAAATTTCCAGCTTCCAGTTGCAGACCTGCTCCACGTTTTGTCCGAGAGCGGGCATCTTGCTGAATATTACGCCCAATCATCTGGACTACCACAAGGACATGGCCGAATACACGGAAGCAAAATTTCGTCTGTTCCGTTGTCAGGACGAAGGTGACCTTGCCGTGCTCGGTGAGGGTTTGCGCAGCCTTGCGGCCCGGTACGGCCTGAAGGCCCGACAGGTTTATGTGAGCGCCACGGACAGGTTTCCTGAAAGCTCCCTCATGGGCGTGCATAACCGCGTGAATGAAGAGGCCGCCTGGCAGGCTTGCCGCCTTTTTGGCGTCAGCGAGGAAAATGCCGCCAGGGCCGTGGCGCGCTTTGCACCCCTGCCGCACCGGCTTGAACGGGTACGTGAGCTTGGAAAAGTTCTTTTTGTCAATGATTCCAAATGTACTACCGTTTCTTCCCTTAAAGTGGCCCTTGAAGCTTTTGACCGCCCCGTACGTCTTTTGTGTGGCGGAAAATTCAAGGGCGGTGATCTGGCGGAGCTGGCGGATCTGGTCAGGGAGCGCGTGACCGAAGCAGCTCTTTTTGGAGCCGGCAGGGAGCATTTCGAGCGGGCCTGGCAGGGGATTGTACCCATGACCTGGCACGAAACCCTTGAGCCTGCCGTAAAGCATCTTGTTGCCTCGGCGCGCAAGGGGGATGTGGTGCTGATGGCCCCGGCCACTTCAAGTTTTGATCTTTACGCCAACTATGAAGAGCGTGGGAATGATTTCAAGCGCATCGTGGGTAAGCTGGCATGAAAAATGTCTTTGCAGCAAAAGCCAAAGCCAACAAGGCGCACAGCGCCATGAGCCGGGCCACGGAAAAAGGTCCCTTTGCGCCTTTTGACTGGTGGCTGTTTACCATAATGCTTATTATTCTGGCCATCGGGCTTGTCATGGTGCTCTCGGCCAGCGGCATTGTGGCGGAGCAGGTCAACGGCGATAAGTATTATTTTTTCAAGCGGCAGGTGCTGTTTGCCCTTGTGGGTGGCGTGGCCCTGTGGGGCGCGGCCCTCATGCCCCGCCAGTGGTTGTATCGCCTGCAGTATCCGGCCCTTTTTCTGGCCCTTCTGCTTCTGCTGGTGACTCTTTCGCCACTGGCCCCGGCCATTAACGGCGCCAAACGGTGGATACCGCTGGGGCCGGTGAATATTCAGCCGATGGAGTTCGTCAAGATAGCTCTTGCCCTGTATCTGGCGTATTTCATGAGTTCCAAGCAAGACCTCATCAAGACTTTCAGCCGCGGCGTTATTCCGCCGTTTGCGGTAACGGGTCTGTTCTGTTTTCTGCTGTTGCTTCAGCCCGACTTCGGCAGCGCCGTCGTGCTTGCCAGCATTTTGTTTTTTATGTGCGTTGCTGGCGGAACCCGTTTTATATACCTTTTTTTCTCTCTGGCGCTGGCCTGCGCGGGCGCCATGGCGCTGGCAATTTCTTCGCCGTACCGTCTGCGCCGCCTGCTGGCCTTTCTTGACCCCTTTCAAGACGCCCACAACACCGGCTATCAGCTTGTGCAGTCTCTGCTGGCTATCGGCTCGGGCAGTTTTTTCGGCGTGGGTGTCGGGGCCAGCAAACAAAAAATGTTCTATCTGCCCGAAGCGCACAACGACTTTATCATGGCCGTGCTGGCCGAAGAAATGGGCTTTGTGGGCATGAGCGTGGTCATGGTGCTCTTTGGTCTGCTGTTCTGGCGCTGCTACAGGATCATTCAGGGACAGCGCAATCTGCGTGACCGTTTCACCGCTTTTGGCCTTACCACCATCCTTGCCATGGGCGCGGTCATGAATCTCGCGGTGGTTATGGGGGTGGCGCCGCCCAAGGGCGTACCCATGCCCCTCATGAGCTACGGCGGCAGTAACCTGCTTGCGACCATGCTTTGCGTGGGGCTGCTTATGAACTTTTCACGAACGGCGGACACATGGACATCAACATCCTCCTGACCACAGGCGGCACAGGCGGCCATATTTTTCCCGCTCTGGCCGTTGCCGAAGAAGTACGGCGAAGGCATCCCCAGGCCAGGCTGCTTTTCGTAGGTTCGCTCTACGGGCCAGAAGCACGTTTGGCCCGTGTGGCGAATATCCCCTTTGAAGGCTTGCCTGTGCGCGGGTTTCTGGGCCGTGGCCTGAAAGCGGTGGAAGCCGGTTTTCGCATGACCTGGGCCGTGGGCAAGGCTATGGGCATTGTCCGGCGTTTCAGGCCGCATGTGGTGGCGGGCTTCGGAAGCTACGCGGCGTTTGCGCCCATGCTGGCCGGAA